>JAJBVC010000011.1 GCA_020860025.1 Clostridiales bacterium
ATACAAATAGTATTATATCACGATATTACTATTTGTAAAGTTTAAAATAATTTTTGTTATTTTTTTGTAATAACCTATCAAAACAAGGAGTTTTTATTTATGAAAAGTTACACTGTTTACCTCTTTCGCCACGGCTTGACGAAAGGAAACTTAAACGCACAGTATATTGGGCATACCGACCTTCCGCTCACTACAGATAGTATATCAGCCCTCAGAAATATTAAGGCGACGGAGCATTATCCGAGCGTTGACGCAGTATTTTCATCGCCGTTAAAGAGGTGTATTGATTCGGCGAAAATTATGTTTCCCGGTAACAATATTATTACAATCGACAATTTTATCGAATATAATTTCGGCGAATTTGAGGGTCTGACCGCCGATGATTTGAAAGACAACAACGATTTTAAGTCGTGGCTTTCGGGCGGTATGGACGCAAAAACTCCGTTTGGTGAGAGCAACGCTCAATTTGCATACCGTGTTTGCGATGCTTTTGAAAAGGTTATTAACGGCTGTATTCAAACAGGCACGACAAACATTGCGATTGTCGGTCACGCAGGTGTTCTTATGACGATTCTTTCGTACTACGGACTGCCGGAGGCACCGATGTCGCACTGGCAAATGGATGCCGGCTACGGCTATAAACTCAGAGTTACACCGTCAATATGGATGCAAACTAATAAAATTGAGGTTGTAGACACGTCACCGACACCTCTTCACGATAGCAACGAACAGTAAGTAAAAACTTTGTTTTTAAAATAATATTTATCTGCCTAAAGGCGGATGCGGCGTGTAGAAAAAGTTAAATTACAGATTTCTACACACCAGCAGGATGTTGAGAAAGTAGTCAGAATTAAGCATTTTGCGAGTGGGTGCTGTACGTGTGTACCGCCCCCCGAGTAAAAGGCTTAAAACGCTCAAAAGTGCCAAGAACATTAAGGTCTTGGCACTTTTATATTGTTGTTGTAATAAGATGATTTTTTGTTATTAAAAAATAAAAGTAAGAAATATACCTCTATTTTTACCACCTGAGCGTGGTTATGACTGCTTTATCGACAGACTGAAGCCGTGAGCGTTTTGCTCACGGCTTTTAATGCACTGATTTTTATGCGTATGTTAAATAATCGGGTCGATTATCGTTTAGCTGAATATTGGATTTGCCGTAGATTCTTGTTTGAAGCTCGTATGCGTCTTTCGGGAAATCCGCTACCCAAATCCAAGTACCCGGTGCGCAGTTGAAGTTTTGACCGCCCTTACTGTTTTCCGTACTCGGAACGTTTGACGTTACAATCTCATAATTAAGCCAGCCGTCACGCAGCGCCGTATTTGCAATGGAAATAAGTTCCTTTTTGCTGTAGCCTGTGGAAACATAGTCGACAAGTTCGTTTATAATCTTAACAGCGTCAATCGTACCTGAACTTTGAACCTCCTCAAACAGAGCCATGAGCACTGTTTTCTGCCTATCCGCTCTCGCATTATCAGAGTCGATTTTACGTATTCTGCAATATGCAAGTGCCTGCTCACCGTCAAGGAGCATTGTTCCCTCATCACCGTCAAACGTCTTTTCAATCGTTACGTAATTATAACGCTTTTGGTGGTTATTGATTTCATCAATTTCTTCAGACGTTATTGTAATTTCAACACCGCCGAGCGAATCTATAATTTTAGGGAAGCTTGCAAAGTTTACAACGACGTAATTATCAATAGAAATTTTATAATATCTTTCAATCGTATATATATACGTTGTCATACCGCCGAGCGACGCCGCAGCGTTTATCTTGCCGTACTGACCCTCGCCGTCAACCTCAAAGTAAACGTAAAGGTCACGAAGCACAGACGTAAGATTTATTTCGCCCGTATCAATATTAACGCTTGCGATAATCGCCGAATCGGCTCTTGAATTATCACTGATTTCCTCGTCTCTCGTGTCCTCACCGATAAGAAGCACGTTAAGCACGTGAGTTGAACTTACAGGGTCGCCGTTTTCGTACCACGCTTTAAGATATTCCTTATACGTTGTAAATTCGTCCGCCGACATTTCCTCAATAGCGGGGAAGTCCTCCTGCAGGAAGTCCATTCCGTCATAGTAAGTTACTTTTTCGTAAGGCTCGCTGTCGTCATTATTCGTTACAGTATTGAGCCTGTCGTTTATATAATAAGCGGCAAAAATGCCTGCGCCGATAACAAGAACAAGAAGAATTACGATAACGGAAATAAGAATTTTTCCTTTTTTTGTTTTGGAAAACTTAACCTTTTCTTTCGTTTCGTTATCTGTTTGCTGAAGCTGCGCTTCCTCGTCTTCCTTTTCCTCCACAAGCTTCATAAGATCGACCATTCCGTCTTCTTCCTCAGGCTCGCTTTGCGCCTTTTCGACGGTCTGATTATCGCTTACGGCATCCTCCTCGGCTTTAACATCAATGTCATTTGCCTCGGCTTTTTCATCAGCTTCCGGTTTTACTTCGGGTTCTGCTTTTGGCTCGTCCTCGATTTTAAGCTCCGGTTCAGGCTCTTTTTCAGCCTCGGTTTTATCCTTGATTTCAGGCTCCTGTTCGGGCTTTTCTTCGTCAAAAGAGCTTACTTTTTGCTCTTTTTCGTCATTTTGTTCGGTCGGGCTTTCGCTCTTGATTTCGTCGGCTGAAATACCATCCTCAACAACAGTAAACGTCGATTCATCATTAAGACGGTCGGATTTTGAACTTCCATTATCTTCGTTTAATTCAAATTCAGGCTGTTTTTCTTCATCCGTTTTCTTTTCATCTTCGCCCGAAAGCTTGAGTTCATTTTCTTCCCGTCTTTTTTTTACTTCTGACAGAATATCGTCAATACTGTACGACTCTTTATCCACTGCCTACACTCCTCTTTAAATAAAAAGACTTGAATCATTATATAACAAACGCTTAATAAATACTATTAAAAAACTGTAAATTACGACAAAACTTTCTGTAAATAGACTTTTTAAGGTTTATTTGTCTGTTATTTTTTATTTTTCTTCAGCATTTTCTTCGTTTTTGTCATTATTTGTTGTTTCGTTTGTTTCGATTTGGGTTTCGGTATCGGTTTTTGTTTCGTCTGTTTTTTCAGATTCTGTGGCTTCTTCCTCATCGTCAATTCTGTCAACAATGCTCATTGTCGCAAGACGTTCGCCGTCCTTGACACGCATTACCTTAACGCCCTTTGACGGTCTTAGGAATGTTGAAATCTGCTCTGCGTGAGTTCTGATAATAATGCCGTCGGACGAAATCATAATAACGTCGTCGTCATCGCATACGGGAGCAATCATTGCAACCTTGCCGTACTGCTGAGTGCGGTAGTTAATCAGACCCTTACCGCCTCTTGACTGAATACGATAATCGGAAAATTCGCTCTTTCTGCCGTAGCCTGTTTCCGAAACGGTGAGAAGCTTATATCCCTCACGGACAACGGCAAAGCCTACAACGTAGTCGCCCTCGTTAAGAGTAATTGCACGAACGCCTCTTGCCGTTCTGCCGATAAGTCTTGCGTCGCTTTCTTTAAAGCAGATAATCATGCCGTCGTGAGTTGCCGCAAGGAGCTTTTGATTGCCGTCTGTAATATCAACCCAGCAAAGTTCGTCGCCCTCGTCAAGATTTATTGCGATGATACCTGTTTTTCTTATATGAGTATATTGATTAAGAGACGAACGCTTAATAACGCCGTGTCTTGTCATCATACAAAGGTATGTTCTGTCTTCCTCTTCCGGAACACGAACCATAGCCGTAACCTGCTCGCCGTTTTCAAGCGGAAGAATATTTACAATATTCATACCCTTGCTTGTTCGTGACGCTTCGGGAATTTCATATCCCTTCATCTTAAATACCTTGCCCATATTGGTAAAGAGCAAAATAAAATCGTGAGTGGAGCAGGTAAACATAGTTTTGGCTACGTCTTCCTCTCGCCTTGTCATTCCCTGAATACCTTTGCCGCCTCTGTTTTGAGCCTTATACGTATCGACCGTCTGTCTTTTAATATAGCCCTTTTCGGTAAGAGTAAGAATACAGTCCTCAACGGGAATTAAGTCCTCGTCGTCAACGTCGCCCGTGAAAGCGGAAATTTCGGTTCTTCTTTCATCGCCGTATTTATCGGCAATAGCACGTGATTCGGTTTTGATAATATCAAATATCCTCTGCTCGTTTGAAAGAATATCTGTGAAATCCTTAATCTTCTCGTGAAGTTCGTTGAGTTCGTTAAGAATTTTTTCAATTTCAAGTCCGGCAAGCTGACCGAGACGGTATGCGACAATGGCGCTCGCCTGCGGGTCGTCAAATCCAAACTTGTCCATAATAGCCTGTTTAGCCTCGGCTTGTCCGCCCTTACAAGCACGGATTGTTGCAATAACCTCGTCAACAATATCAATAGCCTTTGCAAGACCCTCTAAAATATGCGCTCTCTCCTGCGCTTTCTTTAAATCAAATATAGTCCTACGGCGGACAATCTGCTCCTGAAAAGCAATATAATTCTGCAAAATTTCTTTAAGAGTCAGAATTTTTGGAACATTATCGACAAGAGCAAGCATAATTGCGCCGAACGTAACCTGCATATCAGTCATTTTGTAAAGATTATTCAATACAACCTGTGCATTTGCGTCACGTTTAACGACAACTTCAATATGCATACCACGGCGGTCTGAATAGTCCTGAACGTCGGCAACACCCTCAAGTCGCTTTTCCTTAACAAGGTCGGCGATTCTTGTAATAAGCCTTGCCTTATTTACTCCGTAAGGAATTTCTGTTACGACAATTTTAAACCTGTCGCCCCTTGTTTCGACAATTTCGGCTCTTGCACGAACGTAAATTTTGCCACGTCCCGTTGCGTAAGCCTCTTTAATTCCCTTAGTTCCCATAATAATACCGTAGGTAGGGAAGTCGGGACCTTTAATATGTTCCATTAAATCCTCAAGCGTAGCGTCGGGATTATCAATAAGACAGCATACACCCTCGACAACCTCTCTCATATTATGAGGCGGAATATTTGTAGCCATACCTACCGCAATACCCGACGAGCCGTTTACCAAAAGGTTCGGAAATCTTGCCGGAAGCACTGTAGGCTCTTTTTCGGTATCGTCAAAGTTCGGTGCAAAATCAACCGTATCTTTCTTTATGTCGTCGACCATTTTCATTGCGGTCTTGCTCATTCTCGATTCCGTATAACGGTAAGCGGCAGGCGGGTCGCCGTCAACAGAGCCGAAGTTGCCGTGGCCGTCAACAAGAGTATGCCTCATTGAAAATGTCTGCGCAAGACGAACCATAGCGTCATAAACGGAAGCGTCGCCGTGCGGATGATAGTGACCGAGTACATCGCCGACAGTCGTGGCGCATTTACGATACGGCCTGTCGGGATAAAGATTATTTTTGTACATAGCGTAAAGTATTCTTCTGTGAACGGGCTTTAAGCCGTCACGAACGTCGGGCAGCGCTCGCTGTACGATAACGCTCATTGAATAGTCTAAAAACGCTTTTCGTATTTCTGTACTTATTTCTACGTCAACAATCTTTTGATTGTCATAACGTATCTCATTATTGTCCATTTTATTTTCCTCCTATCCCTTTTCTTTTAATAAAAAATAAAGGAATTTAGATTAAATACTTTTGTTTTCAATTATGAATTATATATTTTTTAATTTAGCATACTGCGCTTTGCTGCGAAGTATCTTTTTTATATTTTCGTCAATTTCTTTCGGAATAATATTTTTAGGTAAAATTTTAACCTCAGCCGTCAGATATAAATAGTAATATTCGCTCGTTTCAAAAATTGCGTTTATAACGCCGAACGGATAAACGCCTATTACCATAGGCTCGTTTTCTTTAGGAACGCTCTCAAGCTCGACAAAATCGGGTGAAATTTTCATCCTGACGGGCGACGTGTACGTTTCATCATTTGAAAGCAGCTTGTCAACACGTCTTTTTGGTCTGACTTTTGAAAGGTAAATCATTTCAAAAATGACAGCTGCAAGCATAACCGCTGTCGATATTAAATATATGTAATCGTCTTGAGAAATCGCATAGTGAATCCCAACCGCTAAAATGACGCAGCAAAAAGTAAATGCTATTATTCCTGTTCTTTGCTGACGAAATTTCATAACCTCAAAGCTGATATAATCTTTTCTTGTTAAGGAGAAGTTTAATTCGTATTCGATGTCGTTCATTTTGCTCCCCCTTTAATTTTGGTATGCGCCGAGAGCGACGAAATAATTTCATCAAGCTCTTTTGACGAGTAGCGATTTTTGTTTATAACAAAAACACCCTTGCGAAACGTCGGCAAAATAATAAGATTTTCGCCCTTTTCAATAACGGCGAAAAGAGCCTGCCACGGAGTAAAAATTTTTTCGTAGCTGCTGATTACTTCAACTCCGTCTTCATAAAGCTTTATTGTATATTCACCGCTCAGCGTTTTTGAAAAATTATATTCCTGAATAATACTCCTTTTTTCCGTAACACGTCTTAAAATTGCGAAAAAAAGAATCAGAACGGTAAATATAAACATAGCATAATCAAATTTCAATATTATTGTTACCGCAAAAAGCAAAACGGCTAAAGCTGCTGTAAAAAAGAAAGAATAATCTCTCATTTTCATCATATTAAGTTTTGTTTTCCAGCCGAGATAATATTCATCGCCTGTCATTTTAAATGTTAATTTCATACTTAAACATCCAGATTTTCAACAAATTTAGCGTTCTTTTCAATAAATTCACGTCTCGGCTCAACATTGTCGCCCATAAGAATAGAGAAATTTTCGCTTGCTCTTTGAGCGTCTTCGATAGTAACCCTAAGCATCGTTCTGTATTCGGGGTCCATAGTCGTTTCCCAAAGCTGTGACGGATCCATTTCACCAAGACCTTTGTAACGCTGAACGTCGCAGTCACCGCCGAATTCTTCAATTTTACCGTCTCTTTCCTCTTCGGAAAAAGCGTATGCGCTCCTCTTGCCCTTAGTTACCTTAAAGAGCGGAGGCTGTGCAAGGTAAACGTAGCCGTCCTCAATAATCTGTGGCATATATCTGAAGAAGAATGTAAGTAAAAGAGTTCTGATATGTGCGCCGTCGACATCGGCATCAGCCATAATTATAATTTTATGGTAACGAAGCTTTGATATATCAAAATCCTCGCCTATACCCGTTCCGAGAGCCATAACGACGGGTACTAACTTTTCATTTGTGATTACCTTGTCAACTCTCGCTTTTTCAACATTAAGCATTTTTCCCCAAAGAGGAAGTATAGCCATATGCTCTCTGTCTCTGCCCTCTTTTGCCGAACCGCCGGCGGAATCTCCCTCGACGATGTAAATTTCGCATTTTGACGGGACGTTGCTCGTACAATCGGCAAGCTTGCCCGGCAATGAATTGCTTTCAAGAGGGGACTTTCTTCTTGCGTTTTCTCTTGCTTTTCTTGCAGCCTCTCTTGCTCGTGAAGCGTCAAGAGATTTATTTATAAGAGTTTTCGCAACAGACGGATTTTCCTCAAAATAAGTCATCAGCTTATCATAAATCATTGATGAAACAAGACCGGCAATATCTGTATTTCCGAGCTTACCTTTAGTCTGACCCTCAAACTGAGCCTCCGTCAGCTTAACGGAAATAACAGCTGTTATACCCTCTCTTACGTCTTCGCCTGTAAATTTTTTATCATTATCTTTTAAGATATTAAACTTTTTGCCGTAATCGTTAAAAACTCTTGTCAGCGCTGTTTTAAATCCTGTTTCATGAGTACCGCCGTCAATGGTGTTAATATTGTTTGCAAATGAAAGAAGAGTCTCGTTATATGAATCTGTATAGCAAAGCGCAACCTCTGCCGAACGGTCGCCCTTAGTCGTTGAAAGGTGAATTACCTCATCCTGAATAGGATTAAGACCTCTGCTCGTGTTAATATATTCTACAAAGGAGCGAATACCGCCCTCATAGCAAAAAGTCTCTTTAATCTGCTCCTCTTCATCATCGCTTCTCAAATCGGAAAGAGTTATTGAAAGACCTGCGTTAAGAAAAGCCTGTTCCCTAAGTCTTCTTGCAAGAATATCGTATTCATATTCGGTAGTTTCCTGGAAAATATCGGGGTCAGCCTTAAATCTTATAAGCGTTCCGTGACCCTCTGCGTCGCCGATAATATGAAGCTCATCAGCGGGAATACCTCTTTCAAAACGCTGTGCATAAATATGACCGTTTTGCGTAACTTCAACCTCAAGCCACTCGGAAAGAGCGTTTACAACCGACGAACCTACACCGTGCAGACCGCCCGAAACCTTATAGCCTGAACCGCCGAATTTACCGCCTGCGTGAAGAACCGTAAGAACTACGGTTACGGCGGGAAGACCTGTTTTTTCATTTATTCCTACGGGAATACCACGTCCGTTATCACGAACCTGAATAATATTGTCTTTTAAAATATCGCACTCTATATGAGTACAAACTCCGGCAAGAGCCTCGTCAATAGAGTTATCGACAATTTCATAAACAAGATGGTGAAGTCCTCTCGGGCCTGTTGAGCCGATGTACATACCCGGTCTTTTTCTTACAGCCTCAAGTCCCTCAAGCACCTGAATATCCTTTGCCGAATATTCTTCCGTTACGACTGTATCAATATCTTCTTCTTCCAAATTTGTTTTTGTTTCTTCATTATTATTTTTTATTTCTTCACTCATTTATTTTTTCTCCTTATTTGCACCGCTTGAGCAGTGTTGCCGTATTAAGCGGGCAAACATAAATTTTTTCACTGCAAACTATAAAGCTTTTTGGCAAATCATAGTTTACGTAAATTATTTTTTTATTTTTTTCGGCAAGCGACAGGTAATCCCTCGTAGCCTTGTTTACTGTTGAGGTATCCATATCGAAAATGCCGATTATATCCTTTGTATTAACTACCGTATTTTCGCCGAGATAAAGGTACATTATAATACCCCTCCTCCCGATATTTTAAAGGTTTTGCCCTCTTTAACTCTTAAAACGGTATTTGCGTCGCAGCAGGTTATAAATACCTGCCAATTTTTTATATGATTTAATATGTAATCCTGACGTGAAATATCAAGCTCACTCATAACATCGTCAAGAAGAGCAAGCGGTTCTTCATTCGTCATTTCTTTAAGCAGACTCGCCTCGGCAAGCTTAAGTGCCAAAACGCATGAACGCTGCTGACCCTGAGAACCGAAATTTCTTGCACTTTTACCGTTTATCAGAATTTCCATATCGTCTCTGTGCGGGCCGATAGTCGTAATTTTATTTGCTATGTCTTCCTGTCTTTTTTTATCATACTCAAGAGTAAGCTTTTTCTCAATCTCTAAAACCGATAAATCTTGATAATCAAAAGAGCCCTTGAGTTTTAAATCTATTTTTTCCTGACCGTTTGAAAGACCGTCGAAAATTTCAGTCGCATAAGGTAAAAGAGCCTCGACGTATTTTTGTCTTTGATATATGATTTTTGCGCCGCTTGAAGCAAGATTTTTATCCCAAATATAAATCATATCGCTGAGAGACGGATTTTTATATACGTCTTTTAAAAGCATATTTCTCTGCGACAGGGCACGCTTATATTCTTTCAGCAGCTTTCGATAATTTGATTTGAGCTGGCAAAGAGCGCCGTCAATAAATCTTCTTCTTTGAATAGGCCCGTCTTTAACCATTGAAAGGTGAATAGGTGAAAAAATGACAGCTTTAAGCTCCTCTCCGAGCGACGACGGCGATTTTTGTTTTATTCCGTTTAATGAAGCACTTCTGTTATTTTTAATTAAAATTTCCGCATTTTGCTGTCTTTTATTATTTTCAAAATCCAATTTGAGCCTTGCGTATTCGCTGTCAAATTTTACAAGCTCGCTGTCCTTAACTCCCCTGAAGCTTTTACTTCCCGTAAAAAGATAAATGGCTTCAATCAAATTTGTTTTGCCCTGAGCGTTTTCACCGTAAATAATGTTTACGTCAGAAAAATCAAGCCTCATGTTTTCTATATTTCTGATATTTTCAATGTCAATATGGTTAATTTTCATTCTGATTTTTTTGTTGATTTTCTTGATTATGTATAATTTTATAATCTGTGCCGAAAAGAGAAACAATGTCGCCGTTTCTTATTTTTCTGCCTCTTGCCGTACACACTTCACCGTTTACTTTTACAATGCCGTCCTGAATAAACTGCTTTGCCTGACCGCCTGTTTCGGCGGCACCTTTGAATTTTAAAAAGCTGTCAAGCCGTATAAAATCGCTTGTAATAAATGACGTTTCTTCTTTTCTTTTTGCAGCTTTTACTTTAATTTTCATTTTTTAACCTCATCGGCAAAACTAAAAATAAAAAGTTTTCGTTATTTATAGGCATAATTTTGGCAGGACTTATTGCTCCGCCGAGTTCAATTCTTACCTGGTCTGTATCGGCTGCGTGAAGAGCGTCAAGCACAAATTTTGAATTGAATCCTATTTCTACTCTGTCGCCGCTTACGTTAGCGTGAGTATAGTCGACAACACGACCGAGAGCCGAAACTGTCGATACTCTCATTTCATCACCTTCAAAAAGACATCTTATAGGATTTTTCTTATCATTTTCAATTACAGGCAGAGTTCTGTCAATACAATCTATTGCATCCTGTGTATTTATCAGAACCGTAGTTGACGATGTTTTCGGAATAGCGGCTTTGTAATCAAGAAAGTCACCGTCAAGAAGTCTGCTTATAATACTGTAATTATCAATGTCAAATACAATATGACGTCTGCCGACGCTTATTGAAATATCGCTTTCACTTTCGGGGTCGATTATTTTAATAAGCTCTCTTATAGTTTTTTTAGGTACAATAAAGTTTATATCTTCTCCGTCATATTTAACCGATTCGGTACAAACGGCAAGTCTGTAACCATCAACGCCTATAAGTCTTAACTGATTTGGCGTCATTTCAAATTTAAGACCTGTATGAACAGGCTTGCCAAGTTCGTTATCGGCAACGGCAAAAAGCGTTTGACTTATCATTTTTTGAAGCATTTTTTGATTTAAAAACAGAGGATAACCTCCCGATACCGACGGAAGCTCGGGATAATCGTCTGCACTTATACCTGTAATGTTATACTGTGACGCACCGCTGATTATTGTTACCGAAACACCGCTTACTTCAAATGTAACGCTGCCATCAGGTAATTTTCTGATAATATCGCTTAAAACTTTTGCTTTAATAACGATTGCTCCGGGTTCAACGACATTTGCATCAAGAGTGGTATTTATACCAAACTCAAAGTCAAAGCCTGTCAGACTGAGCGTATCGGAACCACATTCCATAAGTATACCCTCAATAGTCGGAATTGTGACCTTAGTGCTGACAGCTCTCATTACATTTGAACAAGCTTCGCTTAATTTTTTTGTGTTACAAGAAAATTTCATTTTTTTTAATCCTCCGTCTATCATATATCATCTACTTTTAATCTTAGTAGTAGATGGTGTTGAAA
>JAJBVC010000156.1 GCA_020860025.1 Clostridiales bacterium
ACGGTGACTGTAAGGTTAATATGCGGGATGGTGTTCTCCTTCATCAGGGTATTATCGGCTGGGATGTGGAATATGATTCTGACGCTGCCGATTACAACTACGACGGTAAGGTCAATATGCGTGACCTTGTAGCTTTACAGCAGTATATTAACGGCTAAAGCAGGTGAATTTGATGAATAAAAAATTGTCGTCTGTCTTTATTGCAATAATACTGATTTTATCGGCATTTTGCGGTGTGTTTGTTGCATCTGCCGATGAAAAGCCTACTTTTACTCTTGATACGGTAGAAGCAAGCGTTGGCGAAACTGCTTCGGTTTGTCTCAGGGTGAGCAATAATCCCGGAATAACCGCATTCAGAGTAGTTATTACGTTTGATACTTCAGCAATAGAACTGACGGACGTTGAGTTCGGCGATGCTGCAAGCGGTTATTTTACAGGCACGTCGCAAAATTACGGCTCTCCTTATTCTGTTTCGGGTTTTAGCGCTGTTGAAGATATAAGTACGAACGGAATTTTGGTGACATATACGTTTAAGGTTCTGACTTCTGTTGAGGGCAGTTACTCAATCAATTTAACGTATGACAGTGACGATGTATTTAACTTAGAAGGTGACAGCGTCGATTTTGAAGCTGTAAACGGTTCTGTAACAGTTTTGAGCTGTTCGCACGAGTTTACCTCGGAAATTATTACAGAGCCTACATCAGACAGTGAGGGACTGCTTAAATATACGTGTATAAACTGCGGTTATTCTTATACCGAAGTTATACCGATGCTCTCCTCAGTCTACACCGTATCGGGTACTGCTGTGTTAGCTGAAAATTCAAAAAATGATTCACCAAACGGCTATGCACTTGAAAATGTTAGTGTGTACGTCAATGATGAGCTTCTTTATGTAACAGATGAAGACGGTTTTTTCAGTTTCGATTTGGAAAACGGCGATTACACCTTAAAATTTGAGTACAGCTGCGGCTTTGATGAATCGCTGAATGTCACTGTAAATTCAGATGATGTCAGTCTTGGCGAGGTGCAGATTACAGGACTCGATTTTGTAAGGGACGGATATATAAACGCAAAGGATTTCGCAGTCCTTACACGTTTTGCTTACGGCTATGAAGACGGCGATATTACATCGTTTGATTTAAATAATGACGGAAAATGCGATGAACTCGATATGCAAATTTTCAGAAATTACATTTCATCATAATTCATCATAATCCGTAACACCCAAAAATAAAATTCAGCGAAGTTTTAGCAACAATGTTAAAACTTCGCTTTTTTGAATATAAAATATAAAACTGCCAATAATACTAAAAAATAAGGAGGACAAAATGGATAAAACAACAGCAGACGGAGATACTGTAAAACTTCTTAAGGAATGTGATGCGGGAATTAAAATGGGCGTTTTTGCTATTGAAAATGTATTTGATAATGTAAAGGACGACGGCTTGCGTGGACTGTTAAAGGACAGTAAAAATCAGCACGAAAAGCTTAAGGACGAAATATTATCACAGTTAGATAAGCATAATGACGACGGCAAAAATCCAAATCCTATGGCAAAAGGTATGTCGTGGATTAAAACAAATATGAAAATAGCTGCCGATGATGACGACAGCGTAGTAGCCGATTTGATTACCGACGGCTGTAATATGGGCGTTAAATCGCTTAGTCGTTATCTTAATCAGTACAGCAGTGCAGATACGCAGTCAAAGGATATAACAAAACGTCTTGTACAAATAGAAGAAAATCTTGCAAGCAATATCAGAACCTATTTATAATTAAAAATATTGAAAAAAATCCCGTAAAGGTTCAGCCTCTACGGGATAAATTATTTTATTTGTTGATAACTACTGTTGTTACGCTTTGAGCAGGAATTGCAACAGATGTGCTGTTTATCGAATTGCCTGACTGATAAAGCTCTAAATCATGAGTTTCGTCAGTAACATATGTTTTAAATGAAGTGTACTCAGAATTATTGAAAGCAGTATATTGAATAGTATCGCCTTGGTTGATATAAACAATAACAACGCTTCCGTCAGGATTTACATAAGCGCTTTGTTCAACTGATGAATCAATACCGCTTTCTGTTGAAACCTCAACTCTTACAGCACCCTCGTCAATGAACTTTGAGTAGTTACCCATACACCATAAACGTTTTGATGCCTGAACTACTGAATGATCGTCATAATTGATATAAACTAAGCCGTCGGGATAAATACCTGCGCTGCAAGCTGTCCACCAATCCCATTCAACAGCGTTAAGAATGGTTAAGTCTTGATAAATAATATCGGCAAGCGCAAGACCGTAGGCGATAGTCATACCGTTTGTGGTGCCTTCCTCCTGAATAAGGTCATATACACCGCTGCTGCCGTCATTTGTCATTTGGCAATATTCCGTACAGCGTACCTTTTCAACTGATGAATAATCGCTGTCGGTCAACTGAGAAGCAACAGTCTCTCTGTCAGATGTTGAAGCCCAGTATGAATGAGTATCAACAGAGTCAACATAGTCTCTTATATTAGCATTTGATGAGCTGTAACTGCTGTCTGATGAGAAGAATTTATCCATAAACGTATTCCATACGTATTCGGTTTTAGTCGTTGAAATGATACCGGAAGAGGATGTGTAATTATATGAATAATTCATCTGTCCGCTTTCCCAAATTGAAATGTCGGTTGTTCCGCTGAGAGAACTGTTTTGAATAGTAGGTATCATATAATCATTATAGAATGACAGTGCAGAATCATAATCCCAGTGGCAGCCTTCCTGACTGCAATATGTACCTGCCTCGTCGGCAGCCCAACTCCATTCAGGCTCGTTAATAGGCGAAATGCTTGTAACGTTGTAGCCCTCGTCAACAAAATGCTCTGCACAGTTTACAAGATATGTTGCAAACGACTGATAATTTTCCTCGCTTAAATTGCTTGTAGTACCGTATGTGCAATATGCTTTTCCGTTATCGGTGAGTGAAACGGGTGCTGAGTTTGAGAAAAGAGTAACTTTCAGATTTTCATTTGCCTTTTGAGCGCTTGCAAGAGCAGTACGTGCATTTACATCAGCGTCCCAGTCGTAAGTTGATGCGTCGTCAATGTCGCTGTCTGAACTGAGAAAATCTTCAGCTCTTCTTCTCCAGTCTGAGATAGCCGTATCGTCCTCAGAACCTGCGCCTAAATTATAACGATAAATGTTAAGACCTATGCCGTCCTCTTCAGAATAAAGAAGTGACATTATTTCGTCAATGTTATCCCAGCCGCCGACATCTTGGCTCCACCATGCAGCCGAAGCGCCGAAGCCTTCTATAGTCTGATAAGTAGTTGTTTCGTCAACCGTTGTTAATTTATTTGTTGTACTAATGTTTGATATAGCGTCGCCGATAATTAAAAAGTCCTTGGCATTTATATAACCGTCGGTATATACGTCAACGTACGAAACGTAGTTTGACTGATTGTAAGGTTGATAGTCATTATCGTGGCTTATTGCGTTGATATATTGGTTTTGCACCATAACAGCGTCGAGCTCCAAATCATTTTGACCGCAAACAGTACAGGTGTAAATAAGGTTAGAGCCGTCAGAGCCTGTATATTTATAAGTATGACCCGTCATATCAACGTAGTTTGTTATAATTTGGTCAACGTCACAGTACTGACATTCGTAAATATCATAGCCCTGTGTTGTGCAGGTTGGATCAACTGTCGTTTTAAGATAGTCGTGATCATCATTCAAGCAATAATAATGCCAGTCATATCCACTGCTTTGACCGCTTTGAACGTATGCTCTTGCACCCGAATCATGCATACCGAAAAATCTTGCGTAGGAACCGCTGCCGTCACCGAAAGCTTCGGTACCGATTGTGACATCTTCAGACGCAATGGTTACATAGTTGAAATTCGTATTATAAAAGGCATAATCGTCAATATATCTTACGTTTGACGGAAGATTAAGCCAATATGTAGTCGCTGTACACCCACTGAACGCATAGGGGTAAATATGAAGCTCGCCCTCACTCGACGAGTTGAAAACAACGGTTTCAAGATATACGCAATCGGCAAATGCACTTTCGCTGATTGTGTACGTATTGTCAACATCCGCAAATGTTATGTTTTTGATGAAATAATGGAATGACTGCCAAGGAGTTGACGACATATCACCACTGCCTGAAAAGCTGAGCAGTCCTGTAAGAAAATCAAAATCGTATGTAAGCTGTGATGATGAATATGTATTGTCGGAGCAGGTATCTGTAAGATTATAGTATGTAAAGCCGTTTGTACTTGCCCAATCAGCAAGCGAATCATCGTTATCAATAAATGCGCATGATGACGTAACATTATAAAATGCGTTTGTACCGACTGATGAAATTTCACCGCTGTCCCAAATTACACCCTTAAGGCTCGGACAGTTATAAAATGCACTTGCGTTAATTTCTGTAATTCCGCTTCCGATATATACCTCTTCAAGAGAAGTGCAGGCGTAGAAAGTGCTGTCGGGAAGCGTTCCGGCATAATCGTCAGTTAAATTTGTTTCAGGCATAATTACCCATTTAAGAGCGGAACAGCCGTAGAAAATTGATGAATAGAACCAAGAACAACCCGATGGCAGAGTTACACTTGTAAGTGATGTACACTTTCTAAAGCAACCGTTTCCTATAGTGTCAACAGAATCGGGGATTTCTATAGTTTTAATACTTGAACAACTGTTAAATAAATAATCGCCGAGCCCTACTACACCGTCTTCAACAACTACGTATTTAATATAGCTTTTGTACGAGTACCATGGAAGAGTGCTTGTAAAAGAGTTAGTATAATTTGCACTATAGCCTGTACCGCTTAAGGTAAATATACCGGTGCTTGTATCAAGCGACCATGTCAGGTCGCCGGTTGTACCAGATCTTGTCGCCGCCTGAGCGGTCGTAGCAAATCCACCAATAGTAGTTACGAGAATTACAAGGCTTAATATTACAGATAAAATCTTTTTCATAAGATGCCACTCCGTTTCGCAAATAATTATTTTTTTGCATTATACTGTTATTATATAATTATTTGTGTCAATAATCAACATATTTTATAATTTTATTTGGCAAAAATTGTAAATTTTAAATAGAGCAACTTTTTAATTGTAAACCAAAATAAAAATAATGGTTGACAATTATGATTTAATGTGGCATAATTTCAAAAAAACAGGGAGGATTAACCTTATGGAAAAATCAAAAGAAACAAAAAACAAAAGAAAATTCAAAACAATTGATATTGTCTATGTCGCATTATTTGCAGCACTTACGGCAGTATGTGCATGGATAGCAATTCCGCTTACAGTATCAATAACTCTTCAAACATTTGCAATATGTCTTACGGCAGGTCTTCTCGGATGGAAACGTGGTACGCTTACCGTTATTATCTACATACTTTTGGGTATGGTTGGACTGCCTGTATTCACAGGCTTTAAAAGCGGTATTGCAGCCGTAACGGGCCCTACCGGCGGTTATATAATCGGCTTTATATTTACAGCACTGATTGTCGGTTTGGCAAGCGATAAGATTGGAAAAAAAATCTGGCAGAATATTTTATTTATGGTAATAGGCGTTTTGGTGTGCTATCTTTTTGGTACAGTGTGGTTTGTTATCGCATATAAGGTATCGTTTGTATCGGCGCTTTCAACCTGCGTATTTCCTTTCTTACTGCCTGACGCTGTTAAAATCGTTCTTGCCGCCGTTCTTGTAAATAGGCTTAAAAGGTTTGTTAAATAGAAATTTTGTTATAATCTTTCTATTAAGTTACAATTATAATAGGGCATATATAAAAATATCAAGAAATATGTTGACAACTTAATTGCTTTGATGTATTATTATCTAAAATAAATAAACGCTTATCAAGAGTGACGGAGGGACAGGCCCTATGATGTCACAGCAACCTGCCGATGTGTAAGGTGCTAATACCTGCGTATACCGAATGATGAGGTGGTAACACATACTTCGGTATGTGTTTTTTTTATTGCTAAAGGAGAAGAATTATGTCAAAATATTTATTTACAAGTGAATCGGTTACAAAAGGACATCCCGATAAAATATGCGATCAGATTTCCGATGCTATTCTTGACGCTATGCTCTGTGAAGACCCAAACAGCCGTGTTGCCTGCGAAACTACTTGTACAACAGGTCAGGTGCTTATAATGGGTGAAATTACAACTAAAGCTCATGTTGATATTCCGTCAATCGCTCGTAAGGTTATTTGCGACATCGGTTATGACGATGATAAAAAAGGCTTTAACGGCAATACCTGCGCCGTTTTAACCGCACTTGATAAGCAGTCTGCTGATATTGCAATGGGCGTTGATAAATCATATGAACTAAAAAACAGTGAGGAAGATGAGTATAATCTCAACGGTGCCGGTGACCAGGGTATGATGTTCGGCTATGCCTGCAATGAAACGGATGAACTTATGCCGTTGCCGATTAGTCTTGCACATAAGCTTGCTGTAAAATTAACGCAGGTTCGTGAGGATAAAACGCTTCCTTATCTTTATCCCGACGGAAAAACTCAGGTTACTGTTGAATATGAAGACTCGAAACCGAAAAGAGTATCTACAGTCGTTGTTTCAAGTCAGCACAGTGCCGACGTTGAACTTTCTCAGCTTCGCAGTGATATTATAGAAAAGGTAATTAAAACTACTGTTCCTGCTGAACTTATAGATGATGATACTACATATTTTGTTAATCCGACAGGTCGTTTTGTCATCGGTGGGCCTAACGGTGATTCCGGTCTTACCGGTCGTAAAATTATCGTAGATACCTACGGTGGATACGCTCGTCACGGCGGCGGCGCTTTCAGTGGCAAGGATCCGACAAAGGTTGACAGAAGTGCCGCTTACGCAGCACGCTGGGTTGCAAAAAATATTGTTGCCGCTTCTCTTGCGGATAAGTGCGAGGTTGAATTTGCATATGCTATCGGAGTTGCTAAGCCTGTGTCAATTATGGTTGACACATTCGGCACCGGCAAAAAGAGCGATGAGGAAATTGTAAATATTATAAATAAGGTTTTTGATTTGCGTCCGTCTGCAATTATTGAGCGTCTTGATTTGCGTAAGCCGATATATAGCAAACTTGCTGCATACGGTCATATGGGCAGGGAAGACCTTGACGTTTCGTGGGAAAAAACAGATATGGTTGATGAAATCAAAAAATATCTTTGATTAAAAAATTGTATCTTTGTAAAGAAAAGTGTGTAAGCCTAATTTTGACTTACACACTTTTTATAATATTTACTTTTTACAAAGTTAATTGTATTTAACAGTATTATTAAAACATCTTTAAATTTATTTAAAGAATAGGAACAAAAAGCAGTAATATCTTTTCTGAAAAACGCTCTAAGTTACTGCGATTATTGTAATCGGAAAGCATATACTCATATGAATTATCCAAGTCGTTATTGTAAATTCTATTATATTCGCTTACGAGTTGATAATCGTAAAAAATCGAGCAAATTTCATCATCAACGCAAAGGCTTCTCATATCCATATTTACAGAGCCGATACAGCACATTTCATTATCTACAGTAAGAGTTTTTGCGTGTATGTATCCTTTATATTTATAAATTTTTGCTCCATATGACATAAGCTCACCGCAAAAATACGTTGTAAGCGGTTCTATATGCGGCCCGGATTTGATTGACGGAACCATTATTTCAATTTCAACGCCGGAGCAAAGAGCGGTTTTAAGTGAATCCATTATTGAAGAATCCGGAATAAAATACGGCGTTTGAATCCGTATTTTATTTTTTGCGCTTCTAATCATACTTAAATAACTCAGTTTGATTGACTCTTTATTATTTTCAACTCCGCTTGTAATAATTTGGCATGGCTTATCGCCGGATGAATAATTGTGATTGAGAACCTTGTCGAATGATTTATCGGCAGACGGAAGTTCTCTTTTTCTTACAGCGCAATACCAATCTGAAAAAAACATTCCGTCAAGAATCCCACTGCATTTTCCTGTTAATCGTATTTGCGTATCTCTCCAAGGAGTTTTGATTTTATCCATATTGGCGTATTTCTCGCCAACATTCATTCCGCCTAAATATGATATATTCTTATCAATTACAACTATTTTTCTGTGACTTCTGAAATGCGTTAAAAATGGTTTTAATTTTTTTTTACGTGTCCGTTTGCTTTGATAAGCGGTTTAAAAAATTTTCTTGGTGTTGTGATATTTGCAAGATAGTCGCACATTAAAAGGACTTCCACACCTTCTCTTGCTTTTTTTGCAAGAATTTCGATGAATCTTTTGCCTATAGAGTCATTATGTACTGTATAATACTGAATGTGGATACTTTCTTTTGCGTTTTCCAAATCGTTGAAAAGACTTTCATAATGCTCTTTTCCCGTAGTAAAAATTTCTTTTTCATCATAAAATGTCAAAACGCTGTTATTGTAATTTTTATTAAATTTTGCAACCTGATTTTGTTCATTTGAAAATTTGCAATCCTGTAAATTACCGCTTACAAGATTGTTGCTGTTAACAGAATTTAAATATCTTTTCTTTAATAATTTTGTACGCACATTGTACGTGATTTTTATTGTCAGCGTACTGCCGAAAATCATATATATAAACGCACCGACAAACGGCAGAAGCAAAAGAACGATTACCCATGCTACTGCCTCTGACGGATTTTTTTGTTCGATGAAAATAACGCTTATAGGAAGAAAAATATAAATTACAAGTAAAATAAATTTAAACATTGATGTTACCTGATTTAAGTTAATATAACATTAACAGTAGCATTAGTTTGTTCGTTTGTCAACATCTGTCGGCACAATTTAAAACTTTTTCTGCACGATGATTATAATTTTAAAGGGACTGTCTCGCATTGCGAGACAGCCCCCTCAGTTGTGTTATTATCCGGTTATTTGTTCAAAATAATACATTCCCGTCGCTTCATTTGAATTTACATTTATAGATACAAGCGTACAAGAAGGCGTAATAAAATCGGCACGACCGGCGCTGTATCCGCTTACACGGCTGAGCTGATAGTACCTGCCGTTATAAAGCGAACACATGTTGTTACTGTGCTGATGTGCACAGGAAATAAGTTTTATGTATTCGTTATCCTGCGTCATCTCGTCAAACAGTGAATTGCCCTCAATATCATCATAAGGAATTGTATTGTACATATCAAAGCCTGCGTATTCGGCACCGTTGTCATAAGCCTCTTGAAATGCCGGAGTAGGCATATGGAAAAAGACGCTTGCGGTAACGCTTCTTTCGTATATTCCGTCATTGAGCCAATTAATTTGACTTTCGGTCATACTTTCATAGCTGTCGCCTTTATTGCAGTTAAATCTGTATAAAATATAAATTCCGAAGCTGCCGACAATAACAATAATAATTGCTAAAATAACAGCGACTACTTTTTTAAATTTCTTCATTTATTCTCCTCAAATTTGTAAAAAGCTTAAAGTTTTTTATCTTTTTCAAAAGCTTTGTCAACAGCGTTATGAACAGCCGATTCGAAGCCGTCCGCCTGAAGTGAAGTTACACCCTCAATAGTAGTACCGCCGGGGGAGCAAACATTGTCAATCAGTTCCCACGGATGAGTGTCGGATTCCAAAATCATTTTAGCACTGCCGTATACTGTTTGAGCCGCAATCATAAGAGCGTCTTTTTTCTTTAACCCGTTTTTAACACCGGCTCTTGCCAATGCGTCAATAAACATATAAGCGTAGGCGGGAGCGCAGCCGCCGATTACTCCGAAAATAGGGAAAAAGCTTTCATCAAGCGCTAAAACCTTGCCGATACTTGAAAGGAGTTTTTCTATAGCCGATTTATCCTCATCGGTAACGAGTTCATTACAACAATATGCACTGATAGCCTCGCTTACTTTAGCGTTGATGTTCGGCATAACACGTATAATTTTACATTTATCTGTTGAATTGTCGGTAATAAATTCTATTGTTTTGCCTGCCACAATTGATACAAGAACTTTTTTGCTCTTGTTCGCTGTGTCCTTGATTTTATTTAACACTTCGCCGAGTACGTTTGGCTTGACGGCAAGAAAAATTATGTCGCTTATTTCAGCAACGCTTTGCTCACTGTCGCATACATTTACATTAAACGACGACTTAATTTTATCAAGCGCAGGAGAATAAACATCGTAAGCAAAAATATTTTTGCTCTCCTCCGCCTTGTTTTCTATAATTCCGCTTATAATTGCTGTTGCCATATTACCGCAGCCGATAAAACCAATATTCATAATGTTAAACTTCCTTACTGTTTTATTTAACTAATAATACCACTTAAATATGTAAAAATCAACTGTTACAGTTTTTAAGTCTTTCATATTTTCTTTTAGTAGCAAGTCCACCTCGTATATGACGCTGCGCCTTGTTTTCCTCAAGAATTTCCTTAACCTCACTGCAAAGTAACGGATTGATTACCGCAAGTCGTTTTGTGACGTCATTATGTACGGTTGATTTGCTTATTCCAAACACAACGGCAGCCTGCCTTACAGTCGCCTTTGTTTCTATAATATAATGGGCAATATTTATACATCTTTTTTCAACATTACCAATCAAGTTGTTCACCTTCCTTGGTAATGTATATGATTTTACCCTGAAAATATACATATACTATCGTTATAGCTATATAATAAATCATCAAAAAAATCCCGCATCAAGCGATGCGGGACTTTTGTCTATTCGTCGGTTTCTTCTTCAGTTTCTTCCTCGGTAGTTTCTTCTTCCTCTTCTTCTTCTTCTTCGTCTTCATTGTCGGATTGAAGATCGCTGATTAAGTCGGATAAAGTTTTCTGATTAAGCTCGTCTACCTGGTCGTATTTGCTAACGTCGCTTTCTTCAGCCTCTTTGCCATCCTCTTCAAGAAGAGTGAGCGTCAAAACCTTGCCGGAAATGCTGAACTTATAAATAATTTCCTTACTCGTTTCGGGATTTTTAAGCGTAAGCTTGTTGCCTTTGACCGTATATGTGCCCGAGAAATTTATCGTAGACAAATATGAATCATATGTTCCGTCATCATAGAAAACATATGCCGAAAGACCGGCTGCCGACTGGCTCTGCCACTTTGCAACAAGTTTTGTTTCATCGGATGAGAAAATAGATTTTGTTGCCTCAACAGGATTCTGGTCTGTTGCAACGCAGTAAATTCCACCCGCCGCAACAAGTGCTACAATTACTCCGACAATAACGCCTATAATTATTTTAGCCTTTTTAGTAAGAGCTTTTTTTGCCATATTATTTTGCCTCCTTTAATCGTTTTTTAACAAGAAGATTGTTT
>JAJBVC010000018.1 GCA_020860025.1 Clostridiales bacterium
GTATAATCAATCAAATTGTATACATCATATAGATTACTATATTATAATCCTTAATTACATCAAGTATATTTAATTAAAGCATTTGATAACCGATTCCGCAAGGGGAACAGAAATTCTAAGGAATAGAGATGTTATGAAAGCATTTTTTAAAAAATATTTTAGGGCGATAAAGTTCAAAAGGCTTTTTGATATTGTTATGTCGTTTACGGCTTTGGTAGTGCTGTCTCCGCTTTTTCTTGCAATATGTATTGCAAATCTGCTTACGCCGAACACGAGCGTCTTTTTCACTCACGAACGCAGAGGCAGACGTGGCAAGCCGTTTAAAATTTATAAGTTTCAGACAATGCGAAACGATACGCCGAATGTTGCGACAGGCGATTTGAAAAATCCCGAGCAGTATATAACAAAGGTTGGCAAATTTTTGCGTAAAACGAGCCTTGATGAGCTGCCGCAGCTTTGGAATATCTTAAAGGGAGATATGAGCTTTGTAGGCCCGAGACCGCTTATCTCATCAGAAATGAGAGCGCACAGACTTCGTATCGAGTATAATGTCTACCGCTTCAGACCGGGACTTACCGGTATGGCTCAAATCAACGGACGTGATGAAATTTCACTGATGAAAAAAATGAAATATGACAAGCTTTACTGCGATAACTGGTCGCTCAAGCTTGATTTAATTATTCTTCTCAAAAGCGTGGGAGTTTGCATTAAGCGAAAGGGCTTCAGAGAAGGAATGTATCACAGAAGATAAGGATAACAGGTGACGATTATGGAAAGAAATTTTATTGACGGTTACACCGAATGGCAGTCTAACCCCGAAATTGTGGGAGTTAATAAGCTGCCGCAGCACGCTACCCTTATGCCGTACGATAATTTTGAGGAGGCTAAGACGGCAAATCGCTATCAGTCATCACGCTGTAAGCTTCTTAACGGCAAATGGAAGTTTAAGCTTTATAAAAATTATGCCTACAGACCGTCTGATTTTGCACAACCACGTTACGATACGCATAACTGGGACACTGTTATAGTTCCCTGCTCGTGGCAAATGCAGGGTTATGACCAAAATCAGTACTGCAACGTGCGTTACCCATGGGAGGGCAGTGAGGATATTTGCCCGCCTAATGCACCTACAAAGCATAATCCCGTAGGCTGCTACGTTAAAAAAATCAATGTGAGCAAGGCTTTGCTTACAAAGCGTGTCGTTCTCTGCTTTGAGGGTGTTGAATCGGCATTTTATCTCTATATTAACGGAGAGCGTATAGGTTATTCCGAATCGACTTTCCATCGCAGTGAGTTCGATATTACAAAGTATCTTACGGAAGGCTCAAATACGATCGGCGTTGAAGTGTACCGCTGGTGTACCGGCTCGTGGCTTGAATGTCAGGATATGTGGCGTTTGGGCGGAATTTTCCGTGACGTTTACATCTATACAACAGAGCGTTCGTATATCCGTGATTTCACTGTAACGGCGGCTCCCGATGTTACGCTCAGCGACGGCTACGCAGACCTTACGGTTAAAACAAACGGCGCATATGAAAGTCTCAGCATTGATATGAGCATTATTGACGCAGACGGCGAAACTGTTGCGCTTGACAGCAGATATGCAAACGAAGACCACTGTACAAAGCTAAAGGCAATCGTTACGGACGTTCACCCGTGGTCAAGCGAAAGTCCTTATCTTTACACTGTCGTTATTACGCTTAAAAGCGACGGTGTTCCTATCGAATATATAAGTCAGAAAATCGGCTTCAGAACTGTTGAAATTAAAGACGGCATTATTCGCATAAACGGTGAGAGAGTTATATTCAAAGGCACAAACCGCCACGAATTCGATTGCAGAACAGGCAGATATATTTCCGAAGACGTTATGCGATACGATATTGAAATGATGAAAAAGGCAAATATGAACGCCGTTCGTACATCTCATTATCCTAACTGCCCGAGATTTTTGGAACTTTGCGACGAATACGGTCTTTATGTTATTGATGAAAATAATATGGAAACTCACGGAACAAACTTTTCAACAATAATCGGCTGTCCTCAAATTCCCGCATCACGTCCCGAATGGGAAAAGGCTTGTATGGAGCGTATTAAGGCTACATATCATCGTGACAAGAACGTAACGAGCGTTGTTTGCTGGTCAATGGGCAACGAATCGCTCGGCGGCGAAACTCCCAAAAAAATGTATAAATTCCTAAAAGATATTGACAAGACTCGTTTCGTTCACTTTGAATGTCACCGTTCACCCGATGAAAAGGAGCTTTCCGACGTTCAGTCAAAGATGTACTACAGACCGTGGGAATGTGAAGAATACGCTGTAACAAAGCGTGACGGCAGACCGTTTATTCTTTGCGAATACACTCACGCTATGGGCAACTCCTGCGGTTCAACCGACGAATATACAAGGCTTTGGGATAAGTACCCGTGTTTGCAGGGCGGATTCGTTTGGGACTGGGTTGACCAAAGTATTCTTACGACTGATGAAAACGGAGAGGAATATCTTGCTTACGGCGGCGACTTCGGCGAAAATCCGCACGACGGTCATTTTTGCGGAAACGGACTTTTGTTCGGCGACCGTACGGTTACTCCGAAGCTTGCCGAAATTAAAAAGCTTTATCAAAATGTTGAGTTTAACGCACTCGACGCTCAAAAGGGCGTTATTGAGATAAAGAATAAATTTATGTTTACAAACTTAAATGAATACGAGCTTTACTGGTGTCTTTGCTCCGACAAGGGAACCTTCTGCGACGGAGTTACTCAGGTTGACCTCAAGCCCGGTGAAAAGACTGTTATCGACCTTGAACTGAGCAGAGTTTCAAACACCGAATGTTACCTTAATATCGAGCTTCGTGTTAAGGAGGATACATCTTGGTGCAAAGCCGGTCACGTGGTTGCCGAAGAGCAGTTTGTAATAAACGAGTTTGAAAATACATATGATGAGCTTGAAAGCGATAAAGAGCTTATTGTTGACGATACATACGGTTCTCTTCGTATAATCAGCGATGATGTTAACGTCAGATTTGAAAGACGAGAAAGAAATCAGCTTTACTCAATTAAAATCGGCGGCGAGGAGCTTTTGAAAGAGCCGATGCGCCTTAATTTCTGGAGGGCGCTTACAGATAACGACCGTGGTACAAGGGCAGGCTCAAGGCTCGGCTGCTGGAGAGACGCAGGCGATACTCCCGGAATATATAACAACACAAGATGGTCGATTCAAAATTACAAAATTCTTGAGGGCGGCAAAAAGGTTATCGTAACGAGCGGCGCTGCCGTCAGCACTCAACCCGAAAGCAAGGCGCAGGTTATTTACACAATCACGTCAAAGGGTATGGAGATTGATTTGCAGTTTTATCCCGACCCGTCGTTGCCTGAAATTCCCGAAGTTTCTGTTTTATTTGAACTGCCTAAGGATTTTGAAAACGTAACGTATCTCGGCAACGGCCCCGAAGAAAATTATATTGACCGTGCAAACGGCGTAAAACTCGGACTTTACAGCACGACTGTAAACGATATGTGGGTAAATTATCTTAAGCCACAGGAATGTGGCAACAGAACCGCTGTCCGCTATGCGACTATAGTCGGAAATAAAAAAGTATTTTCTGTAGTTGCCGAACCGCAGATGGAACTTAACGTGTGCCATTATCTTCCGAAAGAGGTAGAGAACGCTTGGCACGCAAAGGATTTGCCCGAATACGACAAGACGGTCGTAAGGCTTATCGCACGTCAACAGGGCATCGGCGGATATGACAGCTGGGGCGCTCACTGCAACGATATGTACAAAAATAAGACTGACAAAACGTACCGCCTTAAATTCCAAATTCGTTTTTGATGATATTCGTCATTATTTCTCTGTAAAAAATTATCTTGACTTTTTAAAATAAAAGGAATATATTTTACTTACATATACATCATATAATTGTTTTAGTGGAAAAATTTGACGAAAAATGTATATTATTTATTTCGGTTTTGAGTTGATAAGAGAGGAATCTTTATGAAATCAGTCAAAGAAACTGTAATGTCTGTTGCGATAAAAAATGCAATTAAATACGCACGAAAAGATTTTAACAATAACGCTCCGAAAATTTTAAGTCTTTTGGAAATGGCGGACGTTAAAAAAGTCAACAGAAGTACATACGCAGGTCTGCACAAGGTGCTTGACGACCCCGATAACAACTGGATGATTTTTGCAAAGAAGCTTATTTGCGATACTAATATAAATGTAGTGGAAAAATTAGTTCCGCCCGCTCTTAACGTAGCAATCAACAGTTATTCCGTTCGTATGAAAGCGATTGAGGAGAACGGCTGCAATGTGCCGTGGGCAATCCTTATGGACCCGACAGCGGCATGCAATTTAAAATGTAAGGGCTGCTGGGCTGCCGAATACGGTAAAAACAGTCAGCTTGATTACGATACTCTTTCAAGAATTATAAGAGAAGCTAAAGAACTTGGTACATATATGTTCCTTTATACCGGCGGCGAACCGCTTATGCGTAAAAAGGATCTTATTAAGCTTTGCGATGAAAATCCCGACTGTATCTTTATGTCTTTCACAAACGGCACTTTGCTTGACGATGAGTTTGCTGATGAGCTTGCAAGAGTCGGCAATTTCCTTCCCGCCTTTTCTATCGAGGGTCACGAGGAGGAAAACGATTTTCGCCGTGGAGACGGTACTTATAAAAAAGTATGCGAGGCTATGGCTCGGCTTAAAAAGAGAGGCGTGCCGTTCGGTGCTTCGCTGTGCTATACGAGCAAGAATACAAATTTGCTCTCATCGGATGAATATATTGACTGGCTTATTGAGCAGGGCGTTATGTTCGCATGGTTTTTCACATATATGCCTATCGGAAACGGTGCTGTAACAGACCTTATGGTAAGTGCCGAGCAAAGAGCGCTTATGTATAAAAAGATGCACGAATGGCGTCATACAAAGGCTATTTTCGCACTTGATTTCTGGAATGACGGCGAGTATGTTCAGGGCTGTATAGCCGGCGGACGTCACTATTTCCACATTAACGCAAACGGCGACTGCGAACCTTGCGCATTTGCTCATTACGCAAATGTAAATATTAAGGATTGTCACGTTATCGACGCTCTTAAAAGTCCGTTGTTTATGGCTTATCAAAAAAATCAGCCGTTTTCAAACAATATGTTTCGTCCTTGTCCTATGCTTGACAACCCTGGCGCTATCAGCAAAATGGTTGCCGAAACAGGCGCCTATTCTACGGAAATGCTTGCTCCCGAATCGGCAAACGAGCTTTATGATAAAACTATCGGCGCAGCAAAGCTTTGGAAGGTTAAGGCAGACGAGCTGTTTGACCGTGACAAGTTTATTGCAAATCATATTAAAGACGAAAATATGTATAATTATGAAATTCCCGATGAGGAAAGACTTTTCGCCGAATTTGAAAAGACTGAGCAGTAATTTAGAAAAATCAATGAGCGGAGTAAGACCGCTTTTTACAGACAAATTGTGAGCGTGCTGACTCTGCGCACGCTCTTTTTGTCATATCTTGTTATATATCAACATTTAAACATTTATAAATATAAAGGGGTACTGTAATTTCTATGAACACGGGTCTGCTATGCGCTATGATAGTTCTTGTAATTTTCAGCGCATTTTTTTCGGGAGCGGAAACAGCGTTTTCATCTCTTAACCGAGTTAAGCTTAAAGCTATGATGAAAGAGGATAAGTCAAACCGAAAAATTCAAAGAGCGATTGATTTGTCCGAGGATTATGACGTTGTGCTTTCTACGGTGCTTATAGGCAACAATATTGTAAATATTGCCTGCACGTCTATAGCGACGCTCTTTTTTACAAGACTGCTTAACGGCAACAGCGACTTGGGCGCAACCGTTTCAACGATTGTTATGACTGTTGCGGTTCTTATTTTCGGTGAAGTTACACCTAAAACAACGGCGAAGGAAAAGGCTGAGAGCTTTGTTATAATCATTTCGCCGATTATAAAATTCTTTATTGTGATTTTTACTCCTTTAAATATTCTTTTTAAAGGCTGGAAGTTGCTGCTTAACAAGATTTTCGGTCTCGGAAAAAAGGACACCATAACAGAAGAAGAACTTAAAACTTACGTTGACGAGGCACATACGGGCGGTGAAATCGACGCAAACGAAAGTAATCTTATCCGTTCATCCATTGAATTTGACGATATTGACGTCGGTGATATTTTAGTTCCGAGAATTGACGTTGAAGCTGTGGACAAATACGCACCTCTTGATGAAATTGAGCGTGTTTTCAACAGTACGAATTTCAGCCGTCTGCCCGTTTATATAGGAGATATTGACAATATAGTAGGCGTAATTCATCAGCGTGATTTTGAAGCGGCGCGCCGTCGTAACCTGAAATCGCTCAGGACTGTGCTGAAGAGTGTTCCTATGGTATCGCCCGATACCAAAATATCAAAGCTTCTTCGTATTTTGCAAAAAAATAAAACTCATCTTGCCGTTGTTATCGACGAGTTCGGCGGAACAGAGGGAATAGTTACGCTTGAGGATATTCTTGAGGAGCTTGTCGGCGAAATTTGGGATGAGCATGACGAGGTGCAAAACGATATAGAGCAGATTGGCGAAAATGAATATATCGTTCAGGGCAGTGCAAATATTGATGATTTTTATGAATTTTTTTCTATTGAAGACAAGGACGACGATATTTCAACGGTAAACGGTTGGGTTATGAAAAATACGGATAAAATTCCACAGATTGACGATACGTTTACAAGAAAAAATTTGACTGCGCTCGTTGTAAGTGTTGACGGCAAGCGTGCCGATGAAATTAAAATAACGGTTAAGGAGGATGAAAATGTTCTTCAAACGCAATAAGCAGTTTAACAACTCCAAAACGTACGATTATATCATTGCCGGACTTGGAAATCCCAGCTCCAAATATGAAATGACACGCCATAACGCAGGCTTTCTTGCAATGGATTTGCTTGCACTTGAGGAGCAGGTTGATATAAAAAGGCTGAAGCACCATGCGCTCACGTGTGACCTTAATGTAAACGGCAAACGCTGTCTTTTAATGAAACCGCAGACGATGATGAATAACAGCGGTGAAGCCGTTGGAGAGGCGGCAAAATTTTACAAAATTCCGCCTGAAAATGTGATTATAATTTATGATGACATATCTCTTGACGTCGGCAAAATCCGTATTCGCAGGAAAGGCTCGGCGGGAGGTCATAACGGAATAAAAAGCATTATCGCTCATTTGAACAGCGAAAATTTTCCGAGAATAAAAATCGGCGTCGGCAAAAAACCGAATCCCGAATATGATTTGGTGGACTGGGTACTCGGCAGATTTCCAAAGGAGCTTGAGGGCGAACTTAAAGAATCGCTTGAAAATGCGACCAAAGCACTGCGGGTTATCGTTGACGGCGATATTGACAGAGCGATGAATTTATACAATTCGTAATTAGGAGAAGCTATGTCCTGTTTTTCTGAAGAATTCAATAAGAGTAAAGAATTTTCAAACCTCAGTCAGAGCGTTCAAAGTATGAATACTCCGATTGGGGTTATCGGTCTTACCGATGTCAGCAAATGCTTTGCGGTTCATTCACTTTGCTCATCGGGCGAAAAAGCGTTTATTATCACTCCCGATGAGGCTACAGCCGTTCGTGTACACGAAAGTCTTTCACAGCTTCAGGACGGTGTACTTCTTTATCCTTCAAGAGAATTTACGTTTGTTGAGGTTACCGGTGTAAGCCGTGATTTTGAGCATATCAGGCTCGGTGTGCTGTCAAATATTTTAAGCGGAAATTACAGTGCGGTCGTATCGTCGGTAACAGCCGCCTGCCAGTATACTATGCCGCCGAGTGAGCTTGAAAAAAGAAGCTTTACGATTAAAACGAATGACACAATCGACATAAACGACCTTGTAGAAAGACTTTCGGCAGCAGGCTACGCTCGGTATGACCAGGTTGACGGAACGAGTCAGTTTGCCGTCAGGGGCGGTATTGTGGATATTTTTCCTGCTTTCCTCGATTCTCCCGTTCGTATTGAGTTTTGGGGCGACACTGTCGATACTGTTTCATCGTTTGACGTTGATTCTCAGCGACGAACAAAAAACCTTGATTCAATAAAAATTATTCCCGCAAACGAAGTTTTATTTGACAGCGGCGAGGAGCTTGCCGACAAAATAGACGCTCTTGCAAAAACGCTCAGGGGCAAGGCTGTAAAGGCACGTGAAAAGCTTTATGCCGACAGCGACCGTTTAAGAAGCGGACTTACGCTTAACTGTCTTGATAAATACAGCCCTCTTTGCTTTAAGTCAAACGGTATTTTCGATTATTTTGAGGGCAGGCTTTTTGCTTTTGAAAGCGCTCGGATTAAGGAAAAATGCAATAAGCAGGAACGGCTTAATTCAGAAGAGCTTAAATGGATGATCGACGACGGCACACTGTGCAAAGGTCTTGATAAATTCAGTCTTACATTCGGTGAGCTTACCGATATTTACGAAAAAAACAACGCTGTATATCTTGATTCGCTTCCGAGAGGCAGTTTTGATACTCCCGTCGGCCATCTTGCAAACTTCAGGGTGCAGAGCCTTAATGTCTGGAACGGAACGCTTACCCAGCTTAAAGACGAGCTTTTCCCATTGATAAAAAGCGGCTACACCGTTTGTATGGCTGCCGGAACGGCAAGAGCCGGCAAAGCGCTCGAAAGCGATATTCTCGATATGGGATTTAACGCTGTGTTTTACGAAAAACCGCCCGAAAAATTCCAATCCAAAACGGTCAACATAATCATTGGCACAATGCCGGCAGGATTTCAAATCAGCGATATAAAATTTGCCCTTATTACTCATTCGAAGGTTTCGCAAAACGCAAAGAAGTCGAAAAAGGTCAATTCAAAAAATGCCATTCACTCTCTTGACGAGCTTGAAAAGGGCGATTATATCGTTCACAATATACACGGAATCGGCATTTTTGAGGGTATTCATCCGCTTGAAATAAACAAGGTTAAAAAGGATTATATCAAAATAAGTTATGCAAAGGGCGATACGCTTTACGTTCCGGTAACACAACTTGATTTGGTTTCAAAATATATAGGCCCTCACGACAACAGTCACGTCAAAATAAACAGCCTCGGTTCGACCGAATGGAAAAGGACAAAGGCAAAAGTCCGCTCTTCCGTTAAGGATATGGCAAAAGAGCTTATTTCTCTTTATGCCAAAAGAATGGCAACAAATGGTTATGCTTTTTCCGAGGACAGTGATATGCAGCGTGATTTTGAACTGCGTTTTGAGTATGAAGAAACAGACGACCAGCTTCGCTGCGCTGAGGAAATAAAGCGTGATATGCAAAGAAGCGTTCCTATGGACAGACTGCTTTGCGGCGATGTAGGCTTCGGCAAAACCGAAGTTGCCCTGCGTGCCGTTTTCAAGTGCGTTCTTGATTCAAAGCAGTGCGCAATTCTCGTACCGACAACAGTTCTTGCAATGCAGCATTATCAAACTGTTTTGAAAAGATTTGAAGCGTACCCTGTCAGAATAGAAATGCTCTCTCGCTTTGTTTCTCTTTCAAAGCAAAAGCAGATTTTAAAAGACGCCGCCGACGGAAAAGTAGATATTATTATCGGCACTCATAAACTGCTCGGAAAAAATATTCAGTTTAAGGATTTGGGGCTTCTTATAGTTGACGAGGAACAGCGATTCGGCGTGGCGCAAAAGGAAAAGATTAAAGAAAAATTCCCACGAGTTGACGTTTTAACTCTGTCGGCAACGCCTATTCCACGTACTCTTAATATGGCTATGAGCGGTATCAGGGATATGAGCCTTTTGGAGGAAGCACCGGGTGAACGTCACCCTGTTCAGACGTATGTTGTGGAATATGATGATGAAATGATTACCGAAGCGCTTGAAAGAGAAATCAACAGGGGCGGTCAGTGCTACTATCTTCATAATAATATTGACACTATTGAGCATAAGGCTATGGTAATAAAAAAGGCGATTCCCGACGCAAGAGTCGGAATTGCTCACGGCAAAATGGACGAGGAACAGCTTTCAAACGTATGGAAACAGCTTATAAACGGCGAGATTGATATACTTGTCTGTACAACTATTATTGAAACAGGCGTTGACGTTCCCAATGTAAATACACTTGTTATTGAAAATGCCGACCGTATGGGCCTTGCGCAGCTTCACCAAATTCGTGGCAGAGTCGGCAGGTCTTCACGCAGAGCGTACGCTTACTTTACATTTACAAGAGGCAGAGAACTTTCCGATGTTGCTACTCGCCGTCTTGAGGCTATCAGGGAGTATACGGAATTCGGCTCGGGATTTAAGATTGCAATGCGTGATTTGGAAATTCGTGGTGCAGGTTCGCTTCTCGGCAACAAACAGCACGGTCATATGGAGGCTGTCGGATACGATATGTATATCAAGCTTCTTGAAGAGGCTGTCGCAATGGAAAAAGGCGAAATCAGCGAGGATTCCGTTTCGGAAAAGGACTGCCTTATCGACCTTGCGATTGATGCTCATATTCCCGATACGTATATCTCATCAACGGCTCATCGTCTTTCTATGTATAAGCGTATTGCGAATATTAAAAACGACAAGGACGCTAATGATGTTTATGATGAGATGACAGACCGTTTCGGCACTCCGCCGTCGTGCGTTTGGGGTCTTATTGAAATTGCGCTTTTGCGTAATACGGCGCAGTCGCTTGATATTACGGAAATCACACAGCGAAACGGCAGCGTTCTTCTTTATTCGTCAAATGTCGATATTAAAACCGTCGCAGTTTTAAACGCTTTTATGAAAGGCCGTGTTTCTCTTTCGGCAGGCAAAAAGCCGTATATAGCCGTTAAGCTTTCGCCGCAGGAATCAACGCTCGAAACGCTGAAGGAAGCACTTACTCTTATACTTCAAGCAAGGGAGCATATTGAAAAAGTAGACGAAACGCACCAAAACAGTTGATTTTTTATTTGTAATATGTTATAATACAAAGTGTATAGATATATCTAAAAAATTTAGGGGGAAGCCGTTATGGCAAAGAGCAATAAAATTTTAGTTCTTATACTGTCGCTTATTATGGCGCTTTCGGCGGGAGTTGCAGTATTTTCTGTTGTTCAAAGTGAGAGCAGTGTCGTTTACGCCGCTTCGCTTACAGCACCGAGCGTTACGGTAAAAAGCTCGTCATATAATTCCGCAAAGATAAGCTGGAAAAA
>JAJBVC010000084.1 GCA_020860025.1 Clostridiales bacterium
GTTTAGACTTGAGTATCAACTATATTTCTGCCGGAAAAATCGGTGATGATTATGAGACGCTGTCATTACAAACGTGGCAGGACACTTTAAAAAAAGCTGTTAAAAATAATAATTTCAATACTTTAATGATAGGTGCTGTAAGCCGAAATTATAAAGAAACAGTCACAGAAAATATACTGATAGGTTTTTACAGCAAGACAAACGTTTTAACAATTCAATTAGTAGATGTTATTGATGACAGAACAGACGCAGTAAAAGATTATACGGAAAACATAATCTCAAAAGCGTTTGCAATTCATTAGATAATATCTTTAATAAAATATATTAAGATTTTTAAATAAATCGAGGGGGAAAATATGAGCGATAACAATTTAACTCACGGCATTAAGTTTAAGGACAAAATCGGCTATGCAATGGGCGATATGGGTGGTCTTTTAACTTTTTCGCTGATAGGTGCATTTCAAAACAAATTTTATACTGATGTGCTTCATATCAGCCCGACTAAAATTGTCGTTTTGATTCTTGTTGCAAGATTATGGGACGCAATAAACGACCCTATTTGGGGTGCGTTTATAGATTCAAGAAAGCCGACAAAGCACGGCAGGTTCAGGCCGTATATATTTTGGTTTTCAATACCGCTTGCGGTATCTGCCGTTTTGATGTTTACGGTAATTCCGGGATTAAGTGAAGCAAAATATCTGTTATTTGCATATATTACTTATATTTTTTACGGAATGATGTACACGGCTGTTAACATTCCTTACGGCTCGCTTGCTTCAGTAGTTACCGATGATGAAAAAGAGCGTTCCTCACTTTCAATGTGGCGTTCTATCGGTGCGGGAGTAGGCGGACTTCCCGGTACAATTCTGCTTCCTATGCTTGTTTATACTACAACATACAGTGCCGACGGAACTAAAATTCAAACACTTGACGGAACAAAGCTTACTATCGGTGTACTTATTTTATCAATAATATCTGTTGTTGTATACTTCGGTCACTATAAATTAACTAAGGAGCGTATTGCACCGCCCGAAAAACAAAAGAGCAATTATAATGCTTTTAAAACTATTGTGGCCCTTGTTAAAAACAGACCCTTCGTTATGCTTTGTCTTGCTTCAATGCTTCTAATCGCTTTTCAGTTTTACTATCAGTCAACGTATACTTATCTTTTTGCCGATTATTATCATACTGCCGGTCTTTATTCGATGGTCACGGTATGTACGTATCTGCCAATGGCAATTTTAATTCCTGTTATGAATAAACTTATTGATAAGTTTGGCAAAAAAGAGTTATGTGCATTCGGTATGGCGTTTGCCGCTATAGTAAGCTTTATTTTGTTCTTTATTAAAACGAGTAGTCCATATGTATTTTTAGTATTTACTTTCTTCTCGGGATTAGGTCAAACATTCCTTGTCTTAGAAGTATGGGCGCTTGTAATGGATGTTATTGATTACCACGAATTAAGAACACACAGACGTGAAGAGGGAACCGCTTACGCTTTCTTTTCCTTTACGAGAAAACTCGGTCAAACGCTTGCGGGAGTAGGTCTTAACGCATTATTAGCTCTTATTCAGTATGACAGCGAAGCGTCCGCAAACGGAGAAGTTTTGTCTGATTCGGTTCTTGACAGTCTTTATGATATATCTACTCTTGTTCCTGCTGTAGCTTTGGCGCTTATGGCAATAATTCTTGCTTTTGGTTATAATCTTTCAAAGAAAAAACTTGTCGTTATGCATAACGAACTTGAAGAAGTAAGACAAAACGAAGAATAAAAACCAATACCCATATATTTAAAACAAAACACCTGTTTGAGATAAATTTCTCAAACGGGTGTTTTTAGTTGTGTTAAGGAATAATTACTTCCGATTTATCGCTTAAATTAGGCGTTATGTAAGTATGTAGTCCATTAAGAACCAAATTCTGCATAATTTCACTCATTTTCAAAGTATCAATATCCTTACCTTTTTCGTTCCAGTGCTGCATAAGACCAAACATTGCAGAACTTACAAAACAGGTCAAATAATCAAAATTATCAGTATTTTTTAAATTCGGAAAATAAGATCCTACAATCGTAAATAATTCATTTCTTGCTTTTGCCAAAAATCCCGAATCGCCGTTTTCACCGATAAGTAAATATAATTCCTCATTCATAGCGGCAAATATTATTTGAAAAAGCGCCTCGGGCGATTTATTTTCAGACGAGGCATTTAGAACAGTCTCTTTTAATTTTTCAAGAAGCTTGTCCTCAATAAATTTCAAAAGGTCGTTAGTATCTAAAAAATATTCGTAAAACGTACTGCGGTTATAGCCGGCACGCCTTGTAATCTCGCTGACTGTAATTTTCGATATTGGTTTTTCTTTTATAAGCGACCAGAAGGCGTCTGTAAAGTTTTGACGTGTTTTTTCGGTAACTTCAGGCTGTTTATTCATTTTAATTTCCTTTCAAAATCATCCGACAGTTAAAATTAAATTGATGGTTGATGTTTTAAATAAGTGTTAGTATAATTACTATACAACAAGTTGTTGGATAATGTCAAGGAGGAATTTTTATGTCGGTAATTTCTGTAAATCATCTAACAAAAGATTACGGACACGGTCGTGGCGTGTTTGATGTAAACATAAAAATAGACAAAGGTGAATGTTACGGATTTTTAGGGCCTAACGGTGCCGGAAAAACAACAACTATACGTCATCTTATGGGCTTTTCAAAGCCGGAAAAGGGAAGTACGTCAATTTTGCAGGAGGACAGCTGGAAGAACAGCGCCGATTTGCAAAATATAGTCGGCTATCTTCCCGGAGAGGTTACGCTTCCTGCGGGACTTTCGGGTACAGCCTTTCTTCGTATGATGGAAAAGATGCGTGGTGTTAAAAATGAAAAATATTTAAATATGCTTCTTGAGCGTTTTGAGCTTGACCCAAATATTAGTATTAAGCAAATGAGCCTTGGTGTTAAGCGTAAGCTTGCGGTAGTTACAGCTTTTATGCACAATCCCGATATTTTGATTTTGGATGAACCGACGTCTGGTCTTGACCCTGTTATGCAGGAAACATTTATTGAATTTGTTAAAGAGGAAAAAAATAACGGCAAAACGATTTTTTTATCGTCTCATATTTTTCACGAGGTTGACGCTGTTTGCGATCGTATTGCAATTATTCGTGACGGAAAGATTGTTTCAGAATTTAAGTCGGATGAATTAAAGCAAAATCGTGACAGAATTTATCGTATTACGTTTAACGATATTGATTCGTACAATAAGTTTATAAGTAAACCGTTTACATTTACATCAAAAAATGAAAAAAGACTGAGAGCACGTGTTCAGATTTCCGCTAATCAGGCTGGGGAGCTTATTAAAAATTTAAGTGATTTTCATATTGCTGATTTTGTTGAAATACCTTTCACTCTTGAAGACTACTTTATGAGCTTTTATGACACGGGGCATCATTTTGAGGGGGTAAAAAAATGAGCGATTCTATAATTTCCACCGAAAATTTAACTAAGGATTATAAACACGGCCGTGGAATATTTGATATTTCTCTTGATATTAAAGAGGGAGAAGTATTCGGCTATCTTGGCACAAACGGCTCGGGAAAAACGACTACTATCAGGCATATGATGGGCTTTCTTAAAGCGGACAGCGGTCACGTTTGGGTAAACGGCTTAGACCCGTGGAAAAATGCACCCGACATTATGAAAAGCGTCAGTTATATACCTGGTGAAATTGCATTTCCCGATTTAAAGACAGGAACCGACTTTTTCAAAGTACAGGCACGTTTTCTTAATGTTAAGGATTTTTCATATATGAATCATCTGATAGATATACTCGGACTTGACCCATCAGCAAATTTAAAACGTATGAGCAAAGGTATGAAACAAAAGACGGCAATCGTTGCGGCTTTAATGGGTAATCGAGATATTCTTATACTTGATGAGCCTACAACAGGTCTTGACCCTCTTATGAGAGAAACTTTTTTAGAGCTTATTCGTGAAGAAAAAAGCAAGGGAAGAACTATTTTTATGTCAAGCCATATTTTTGAAGAAATTGAGGATGTATGCGACCGTGTGGCGATTATAAATAACGGAAAAATACAAAGCGTTATAAGTCTTTCTCAGTTTCGTCACGGTTCTGTACGTTCGTTTAACGTATCTTTTTCAAATGACGGCTATGCTAAAATATTTAACGAACGTCTGCCAAAAAGCGTTGTAAGCGGCAACGAAGTAAAATTCGACGCTCTTGCAAATGAGGTTGACGATGCGTTTAAAGCAATGAACGGTCTTGATGTTATTTCTATTTCTGAAAATCATCCCGACCTTGAGGACTATTTTATGAAAACAATTCAAACTAATAAATCTTAGGAGGATTTGCAAAATGGTTAAAACAACAAAAATATTTTCAACACCGCTTATGAGGCAAAGTATTCGTTCAAATAGAGTTTTGGCAATAGCCTGTACCGTTGTACTGTGCCTTATGACAATAGTCACAGCCTTTGCGGGTAATTTGCTCGGTTCATCTGCGAGCACAGAGGATTATACAGATGAACAAAATGATTTTTACAGTTATTTATACGTTATTGCTTCCTATAATGAAATGGCGGGTACAAACCTCAGCTATGATGATTTTTCAAATTCCGACGATTTAACGCAATACGACGCAGCGTTTGAAATGATGTCTGCTCAGTCGGAGGATTTGGAACTCAGCAGTGAGGGCTTTGCTTCGGCGGCTGACGCTTTATCGCAGTCTGAATTGGGACTTGACGCATATATATCAAATTTTGAATATGTCTATGCTCTCGGCTCGGTACAAGGATGTTTTTCGGGCGACGACCTTGATGTCGAAACAATGATGACCAATATGCTTGAGATGATGGGGGTTTCAAGCGACCTTGTAGATAATATGAGCGAAATGGACTCGTCGTCAATGCTAAATCAAATGTATTTTACGGTTATGAGTTTACTGCCGATTCTGTTGTTTATTATCTTTGCAGGCAATGCATTGGTAGTCGATCAGGTTGATAAAGGCTCTATGGCTTATATTTTGTCAACGCCGACAAAGCGAAGTGCCGTTGTTACTACACAGGCTGTTTATTTAGTTATTACACCTTTAATTATGGTAGCGTGTGCATTTATTACAAAACTGCTTGCGTGCAATTTTATTATAGGCGAAGTCGAAGTTGCAAAATATGCCGCTCTTTACGGCGGACTGTATCTGCTTACCGAAGCGATGGCAAGTATATGTTATCTTGCAAGCTGTATTTTTAATTTAAGTAAATATGCGCTTGCTCTCGGAGGCGGTCTTAATATTTGGTTCTTCATATGCTCGCTGCTTGGTATGTTTGGCTCGGAAGATATGGTAAATATGGGTATAGGTGTTGAAGAGCTTGAAATGTTTAACCGTATTTCTCTTATAGGATTATTTGATATAAATTCACTCGGAACTGTCGGTTCGGCAGACGTTGATTACGCCTTTGTACCAAAGCTGATTATTTTAGCGGTTATAGCCGTTATCTGTTATGCCGTCGGTGCAATAAGATTTCAGAAAAAAGATTTACCGCTGTAATAGCTGTAGATAATTAACACCTTGTCAGACTGCAGCAAGGTGTTAATAAATTTAAATTAAATTTTTGCAGTAAGAAAGGATATTGAAAATGGAAAATATTACTATTAAAGACTTAAAAACACGCAGAAGCGTCAGAAGCTTTAGCGATAAACCTGTTGAAGAAAAAAAGCTTGATGCAATTTTAGAGGCTGCTACATATGCACCAACAGGAATGGGAAGTCAGTCACCTGTTATCGTTCTTGTAAAAACTCAGGAAACGCTCAAGAAAATCAGCAAAATGAATGCTGATATAATCGGAAGAGATGTTGACCCGTTTTACGGAGCGCCGTGCGTAGCTATTGTATTCGGTAATAAATCAGCGTCACCGACTTGGTTTGAGGATGCTTGTCTTGTTGCGGGTAATCTACTAAATGCCGCTCATGCCGTCGGTGTTGATTCCTGCTATGTTTACAGAGCAAAGCAAGTATTTGAAAGTGAAGAGGGGATTGCTCTTCTAAAAGAATGGGGACTTGACGAAAATTATGTAGGCGTAGCAAACTGCGTTCTCGGTTACGGCAATGCTGAAGTTCCTCAGCCAAAGCCTCGTAAAGCCGACTATATTAAAATTGTATAATTTCTAATTTCTATAAATGTAATATTTGAAGGTGAATAAAATTGCCGTTTGATACAATTAAAAATTGGATTAAATACAAAGATGATTGGGAATCAATTTGCACTCGCTGCGGTAAATGCTGTTATACTCGTTCATTCGACTCAAATAATCAGCTGATTATTCACTATGACAGTCCCTGCAAATATCTTGATACTCAAACAAATTTGTGCACAATTTATGACGAACGTTTTAAAAAATGCAATTATTGCGGAAAAGTAACCTTGTTTACTGCATTATATAATCCTACACTTCCGTCTGATTGCGCATATGTACAAATATTTCGCCTTCAAAAAAAATCAAAAGAGCGATACTGATGAATAATATAATTTCATATTATTCAAGAGCAAGACCGTTTATTTAATTGCTCATTTTTTATCCGATATTTTGTTTAATATCGGAATTTATTACACCAAGGAGGATGGTTTTATGATTCATATTTTCAAAAATATGAAAACAAAAGACAGATGGCTCGCTCTTTTATGCTTGCTGCTCGTATGCGGTCAGGTGTATTTTGATTTGCGGCTGCCCGATTATACTGCGGAAATCACGGTTTTAATTAGCAGCGAAATTACAGAGTTGTCAGAATATTTTATTGCAGGCGGAAAAATGCTTGCCTGCGCTCTTTGCAGTGCAATTTTAACTGTTATAGTTGGCTATTTATCTTCAATGATAGCGGCGGATTTCTCTTCTGATTTAAGAAATGAGTTGTTCAATAAAGTCGCTTCAATGGGCAGCGGAGAAATTAAAAAGTTTTCTATTGCAAGTCTTATTACCCGTACAACAAATGATGTCACTCAGATTCATATGATTATAGCAATGGGACTTCAAATGATGCTTCGTGCACCGATTATGGCTGTATGGGCAATTATTAAAATTGTCGGCAAGAGCTGGCAGCTTTCGGTAGTAGTAGCATCCGCTGTTGTAATAGTAGTCGGAGCACTGATAGTTTTACTTGCCGTTATGATTCCCAAATTCCGCATTGTTCAAAAGCAAATTGACGATGTTAACAGAATTACAGAAGAAAATTTAAACGGTATCAGAGTAGTTCGTGCCTTTAATGCCGAAAAATATCAAGAGGATAAATTTGAGGGTGCTAACAACAGCTTGATGCGTACACAACTTTTTACCGGCAGAGGAATGGCATTTCTTTCACCTATTATGATGTTCGTTCAAAGCTGTGTAAGTGTTGCTATTTATTATGTAGGCGCATTGCTTATTGAAAATATCGGCATTGATTTAACAGGTACTTTGTCACAAATTATGGCATCCGTTACTGAACGCACTGAATTACTCGGCGATGTAGTTTCATTCAGCTCTTATGCTCTTTATGTAATAATGTCGTTTGTAATGCTGCTGATGATATTTATGCTCCTGCCTCGTGCGCAGGTATCTGCTAATCGTATCAACGAGGTACTTGATTCCAATATTGCTGTTAAAGAGGGTAATGAAAACACTTCTGATGAAATAGGCAGTGTTGAATTTAAGGATGTATCTTTCCGTTATCCTGACGCTTCTGAGGACTGCTTAAAGCATATTTCTTTTAAAGCAAATAAAGGTGAAACTGTTGCGTTTATCGGTGCAACCGGTTCCGGTAAATCCACTCTTGCCGGTCTTGTCGCAAGACTTTATGATACAACAAAAGGAACGGTTTTGGTTGACGGTAAGGATGTTTCAAAATACTCTTTTGAATCTCTTTATGATAAAATCGGATATATTCCGCAAAAAGCAACTCTGTTTGCCGATACTGTAAAGGGCAATATCACGTTCGGCAACAGTAACGGCACAAAGACTGATTCTGAAATAGAAAACGCACTTGATATTGCGCAGGCTTCAGATTTTGTAAACGAAATGGATAATAAAACCGATACCCTTATAGCACAGGGCGGTTCAAATGTGTCCGGCGGTCAAAAGCAACGTCTTTCTATTGCCAGAGCTATTGCGAGAAAACCTGAAATACTGATTTTTGATGATTCATTTTCCGCTTTGGACTATAAGACTGACAGCGCTTTACGTCAAAGAATTAAAACCGATTTGAAGGATACAACCTGTTTGATAGTTGCTCAGAGAATCGGAACAATAAGAAATGCCGACAAAATTGTAGTGCTTGATGACGGTGAGGTCGCAGGAATTGGTACGCACGATGAACTGATGAAAAATTGTTCGGTTTATCAGCAGATTGCCCTGTCGCAGCTTTCCGCCGAAGAGCTTGCGGCAAATGCATAAGGAGGTGCTTATATATGCCGGAAACAAATAATAATACATCTACGCAAAGACCTACTCCAATGAGAAGAGGCCCAATGGGTGGAGGCCCAGGAAGAGGTATGGGCGGAGGTAAAGCCAAGGACACTCGTGGCGCTTTGGGTAAGCTTATGTCTTATATCAGCAATCAGGCGGGAATAATTATTTTTGCATTGATACTTGCGGCGGTCGGTGCTGTTTTTACAATAATTGGGCCCGATCAAATAAGCCGAATGACCGATTATATCTATGATGGTATTGCAGGTGGCGTTTCATCTGAAGAAATGGTAGAAGATATTCAGGCTCAGATAGCAAGCGGAGAAATCAATATTATGAATTATTTGCCGGAGGGAACCGATCCTGCCGATGTTGATCTTTCTTCAATTGATTTGACCGATACCGATGATGAACTCTCTCAGGCTATTCTAAATAATATCACGCTCAGTGATGAATATATAGAAGCTCATTCCGACGAAGGTATAGATATGGACGGAATTTTGAATGTTGCAATTTTGCTTGTCTGCATATATTTGGCAAGCGCAATTTGCAATTTCGTGCAGCACTATATTATGCAAACTGTTACTCAACGAACCGCTCGACGTTTGAGAGGGGATATTGATACTAAAATTAACCGTTTACCGTTAAAATATTTTTCGGGAAATGCAACCGGCGATGTCCTTTCTCGTATGACAAACGATGTTGATATGATAGGGCAGGCGATGTCAAACAGCCTATCAAATCTTGTTACAGCACTTGCACAATTTATTGGTTGTTTGATTATGATGTATTACACCAATTGGATTATGGCAACAACAACTGTTCTTGCAACAATTATCGGTCTTGTCTTAATGGTGCTTATTATGAGCCGTTCTCAAAAATACTTCACCGCTCGGCAGGATAGTCTCGGCGATGTTAACGGTTATATTGAAGAAATGTATAATGGTCACGATGTAATCCGTATTTTAAACGCTGAAGGAGAAGTTAAAGAAACCTTTTCTTCTAAAAACAGTGCCGTTAGAAACGCAGAATTTCGCTCACAGTTTTTGTCAGGACTGATGCAGCCTCTGATGACTTTTATTGGTAATTTAGGATATGTTGCTGTATGCGTTGTCGGTGCTTGGCAGATTATTGAAGGAAATATTACTTTTGGTGTAATCACTGCATTTTTGATTTATACTCGTTTATTTGAGTCCCCGCTTCGTCAAATTTCGCAGGCAATGACTCAGGTTCAGTCGTGCGCTGCAGCATCTGAACGTGTTTTTGAATTCCTTGATGAGGAAGAAATGGAAAACGAAAGCGATAAAACAGAACGTATCGAAAATGTAAATGGTGAAGTTGAATTCAGAAATGTTAAATTTTCATATCCGAACGCTCCCGAAAAAGAGATTATTCATAATTTCAGTGTAAAGGTTAAACCCGGACAAAAAGTCGCTATTGTTGGGCCTACGGGCGCAGGCAAAACAACCATGGTAAATTTGCTTATGCGTTTCTTTGAACCGACAGGCGGAAGTATATTGATTGACGGTGTCTCTACGCAGGACATTCCACGCAGTAATGTCCATAGTCAATTTGGTATGGTTTTACAGGACACTTGGCTTTTTGAGGGAACAGTTCGTGAAAATTTGATATATAATACTCAAAACGTTTCTGATGATGAAATGATAGCTGCTTGCAAGGCTTGCGGTATTCATAATTTTATAAAGGCTCTGCCGCAGGGATATGATTCCGTACTGAAAGATAATACTTCAATTTCAGCCGGTCAAAAACAGCTTATGACAATCGCAAGAGCAATGATTCAAAACAGTCCTATGTTAATTTTGGATGAAGCTACCTCCAGTGTTGATACAAAAACAGAAATGATTACTCAGGAAGCTATGGATAAATTAACGGATAAACGAACCAGCTTTGTTATTGCTCACCGTCTGTCAACAATTAAAAATGCTGACATAATTCTTGTTATGCGTGATGGCGATATTGTAGAGCAAGGTAATCACGAAGAACTTCTTAAGCAAAATGGCTTTTATGCTGAGCTTTATAACAGTCAGTTTGAACAAGCGTCATAAAATGATGTTGTTTAACTGAAAATACTCATAAAAATGGGGTGCGACAATCATCGTACCCCAACTTTTTTATAAAAGAATATAAATAGCTGTTTATTTAAAAATTAAACAGTTTTGGTTCGACTCCCTTCTAATATAAATACAAGTATATATAAAGAAGCAGGCATAAGCCTGCTTGTGGTGGACACGAAGGGAGTCGAACCCTCGACCTCTGCAATGCGAATGCAGCACTCTCCCAACTGAGCTACGCGCCCATATTAAGCACCCAAAAATTTGAGTGCATTTATAATGGTGGAGCATAGGGGACTTGAACCCCTGACCCCCACACTGCCAGTGTGATGCGCTCCCAGCTGCGCTAATGCCCCAAGTAAATACATAAATATACTATACTAATTAAAGTTAAATGTAAAGAAAAATTTGGTTCTCAAAATATGAATTTTTTGTTAACACACGGCAAAATACAGGTGAAAATACAAAATTAAAAATAATTTGAAAAACAATTAATATTATGCTATAGTGAATTTA
>JAJBVC010000204.1 GCA_020860025.1 Clostridiales bacterium
TTCATCAACCGTTTCAAGTGTAACAGTAAATGTCATATCTGATGAAACTGACGGAGAAGAATATGAAATAACTGATTATACAAGCGACTTGTCATCAGAAAGTATATCAAGTATCGCTATTGAAGATGGAATAAAAATTGATGTTTGCAATCATTATAGCCAAAAGATAAAGGATAGCAAGGAAGCAACCTGTACAGAATGTGGATATACCGGCGATGTTGTTTGCAATAATTGCGGTGAAATCCTTGAGTATGGCACGACAACAGACATAATTACTCATTCTTACTCAGCAACCGTAACCGAGCCTACCTGTACGGAAAACGGCTATACAACATATACTTGCTCAATTTGTGGTGATACATATGTTGATGATGAAACCGAAGCAACAGGGCATAGTTATAACAACGGTGAAGTTACAACAGCTGCAACTTGCACAACTGATGGAGTTAAGACTTATACTTGTACCGAATGCGGTGAAACATACACGGAGTCAATTCCTGCAACAGGTCATAGCTATAACACAACAGTTATTGCACCGACATGTACAACAAAAGGTTATACACTCAATACCTGCGAGAATTGTTCAGACAGCTATAAAAATACATACGTAGACGTTTTAGGTCACGATTATTCTGTATTACAAAGCAAAGCAGTATCGGCAACTTGTGCATCAACAGGTAAAACTGCAGTATATAAATGCTCTCGTTGCCCTTCAACAACAGGCGGAACAACAATTGCCAAACTTGCTCATACATACAAAAATGTTGTAACAAAAGCAACACTTAAGAAAAACGGAAAAATTACTCCGACCTGTTCGGTATGTGGTGCGACAAAGAGTGCAACAACAATTTACTATCCGAAAACGATAAAACTGTCTGCTACTTCTTATACATACGACAAGAAGAAACATAAACCGTCTGTAACTGTTAAAGATAGTAAAGGTAATACGATTAGTTCAAAGTATTACACAGTAACTTATTCAAATAGTAAGAGTAAATCTGTCGGCAAATATACTGTTACTATCAAATTCAAAGGCAACTACAGCGGTACAAAGACGTTGACTTATACAATCAAGCCAAAATCAACAAGCATCAGCAAGATTACCGCTAAGTCTAAAGGATTTACTGTTAAGTGGAAAAAGCAGGCAACGCAAACTACAGGCTATCAAATTCAATACAGCACTTCGAGCAATTTCTCAAATGCCAAGACTGTAACAATTTCAAAGACCGGCACGACATCAAAAACAATTTCAAAACTTAAATCAAAGAAAAAATATTATGTTCGTGTCCGTACATACAAAACAGTAAAAGTTAATGGCAAGTCAACAAAAATCTACTCAAGTTGGTCAAAAACCAAAACAGTAACAACTAAAAAATAGATTAACAAAATTGAAAACGGACTGTTTGACTTATGTCGAGCAGTCCGTTTTTTACATACGGTTGTATTTATGACTATTTATTCATCGGGCTGGGGATTAACATGAACCATTACGTGTTTAACTCTTGGGATTTGCCGCTCGATTTCATGATGTACCGTCTCTGCAATCATATGACTTTCGTTAAGCGACAGGCTCCCGTCGGCACAAATTTCAATCTCAACGTAAATTCTGTTGCCGAACATTCTTGTACTCAACTCGTCAATATTAAGCACACCGTCTTGTGAAAGAGCGCATTGTTTTATCTTCTCCTGAGTTTCGCTGTCGCAGGAATGATCAATCATTTTATTTATTGCATCTAAGTATATATCAAATGACGCCTTTAATATAAATATACAGATAATAATACCTGCAAGAGGGTCAAGCACAGGCACGCCGAGCATTGCTCCACCTATGCCGATTAGTGCGCCGATTGAAGAAAGAGCGTCGCTTCTGTGGTGCCAAGCGTCCGCCATAAGTGATGATGAGTCGATTTTTTTAGCGGCTGCTTTTGTGTAGTGATACATTATTTCTTTAACGATTATTGATACAATCGCCGCCGTTAAAGCGGGAATACCTGTTTCGCCGAGAGAATTGTATTCGCCTGAAATTATTGTTTTAATTCCTGTATATCCGATACCAAGCCCTGTCAAAAAAAGTACGGTTGCAAGCAAAATTGCGGCGACACATTCTATTCTCTCGTGACCGTAGGGATGCTCCTTGTCGGATTTTTTGCCCGACATTTTAGCGCCTATCATTACAATAATTGTGCCGAATACATCAGAAGCGGAGTGAACAGCGTCCGATACCATAGCGCCCGATCCTGAAATTATACCCGCCGTCAGCTTGAATACAGTCAATGCTATATTGAGAATGATGCTTGAAAGCGAAACTTTGACGACAGTTTTCATTACGGCTGAATTTTCATTTGACGAGAAACGCTTAATATTCATATCGATTCCTCCTGCTGAAGATGATTTTTTATTGAGCGTTTTGCACGAATACAAATATTCGGTAACGGCATTAACGCTATATTTATATACTATGACTCAAATTAAAAAAAATCCACGGAACAAATAAAAATACTGTCCCGCAGACTGTCTGCTGTTACAACGTAACCCGACCAAAAGGTCTGTTCAGTTTTGTAATATATTATCTTAAACGAATTATACTAAATATTTACCGTAATGTCAATTTTAATACAGTATATTTATTCTACAACTATTGACAAAATCTTTTTTATGAATAATATAGAGAAAGAATGACAAAATTTGCGAAAGAGAAAAGTATATAAAAAGATTAAAGCTATGACGTTAAATGATTTGGAAATAGGCGAAAACGCCAAAATAGTCAGTGTTGGCGGCGAGGGCGCTTTACGACAGCATTTTCTTGATATGGGACTGATTCCTGGCGCTCAGGTAACGCTCGTTAAATATGCGCCTATGGGCGATCCGATGGAGCTTCGTATTCACGGCTATGAGCTGACGCTTCGTGTGGATGATGCAAAACAAATTGAAATAAAAGCGCTTTCCGACAAAGACGTCGCCGATGATTCCTACCCATCTGTAAACAGGGTAAAGCATACGGCTCATCCCGGTCTTGGCGAGGGCGGTAAATACCATGTCAAAAAAGGTGAAAATCCGCTGCCGAGTGACCAAACAATTACATTTGCGCTTGCGGGAAATCAAAACTGCGGAAAGACAACTCTTTTTAATCAGCTCACAGGTGCAAATCAGCACGTAGGCAATTTTCCCGGCGTAACCGTTGACAGAAAAAGCGGTACAATAAAAAACTTCAAGAATACGGAAATTACCGACTTGCCCGGTATTTATTCAATGTCGCCTTACAGCAGTGAAGAAATTGTTACACGACAGTTTATTATTAACGAAAAGCCATGCGGTATTATAAATATTGTTGACGCAACTAATATTGAGCGTAACCTCTACCTCACGATGCAGCTTATGGAGCTTGATATTCCAATGGTGCTTGCGCTTAATATGATGGATGAGGTAAAGGGCAACGGCGGTTCAATACATATTAACGAGATGGAGGAGCTTCTTGGTATTCCCGTCGTTCCGATTTCAGCGTCAAAGAACGAGGGCGTTGACGAGCTTGTACAGCACGCAGTTCACGTTGCAAAGTATCAGGAAAAGCCGGGGCGTATGGACTTTTGCGATGAAAACGATGCCGGCGGAGCCGTTCACAGATGCCTTCACGGAATAATGCATCTTATTGAAGACCATGCAAAGGTGGCGGGTATTCCGGTAAGATTTGCCGCCACAAAGCTTGTTGAGGGCGACAGCAGAATTGAGGAAGCGCTGAACCTTTCACCAAATGAGCAGGAAATGATTGAATTTATTATCTGTCAAATGGAAGAGGAACGTGGACTTGACCGTGCCGCAGCAATAGCCGATATGCGTTTTACATTTATTCAAAAGCTTGTCAGTCGCACCGTTACCAAACCAAAGGAAAGCAAGGAACATGCAAGAAGCCGCAGAATAGACAAAATTTTGACAGGCAAATATACGGCTATACCGTCGTTTATTGTAATAATGGGGCTTGTATTTTGGCTGACGTTTAATGTTATAGGCGCTTGGCTACAGGGCCTTCTTGAACAGGGGATAGACTTTCTTATAAATACGGTTGACGCTGCGTTTACAGCTTGGAATGTAAACGAGGTTCTTCACTCTCTGATAATCGACGGAATTTTTACGGGCGTCGGCAGTGTGCTTAGCTTTTTGCCGATTATAGTGACGCTTTTCTTTTTCCTGTCACTGCTTGAGGATACGGGATATATGGCGAGAGTTGCTTTTGTTATGGATAAGCTTTTGCGAAAAATAGGACTTTCGGGCAGAAGCATTGTCCCTATGCTTATAGGCTTCGGCTGTACAGTTCCGGGAGTTATGGCAAGCAGAACACTGCCGTCTGAGCGTGACAGAAAAATGACGATAATGCTTACTCCGTTTATGAGTTGTTCGGCAAAGCTGCCGATATACAGCTTTTTTACCGCAGCATTTTTCCCAAAGCACGGCGCTCTTGTAATGGTCGGTCTTTACTTTTTAGGTATAGCTGTCGGTATTCTTGTCGCTCTTATTTTTAAGGGAAGTATTTTTAAAGGCGAGGCTGTGCCCTTTGTAATGGAACTGCCGAATTATCGTATGCCGGGAATAAAAAATGTTGCACGTCTTTTGTGGGAAAAGGCTAAGGACTTTTTGCAAAGAGCGTTTACCGTAATATTTATAGCCACTATTGTTATATGGTTTTTACAGACATTTGATTTGCATTTCAGAATTGTCAGCGATTCGCAGTCGAGTATTCTTGCCGCAGTAGCGGGAATTATTGCGCCGATATTTGCACCGCTCGGCTTTGGCGACTGGAGAATATCAACCGCTCTTATTACGGGATTTATGGCAAAGGAGAGCGTTGTTTCAACACTTACCGTTTTATTCGGTTCGGCAGCGGGACTTTACGAGGTGCTTACGCCTATGACGGCGGCGCCGCTTCTTGTATTTTGCCTGCTCTATACTCCGTGTGTTGCCGCAGTAGCCTCAGTAAAGCGTGAGCTTGGAACGAAATGGGCGGTCGGCGTTGTAGTGGGGCAGTGTGCGATTGCATGGGTGTGCGCCTTTGTGGTAAGGCTTATTACTCTTTTGATAGGCGCAATTTAAAAATACAAATTGCTACATATTATTTACACACAGTATGCCGAAAGAGTACAGATTGCTTTATAAGTATGCTGTGTGTTTTTCTTTTTTCTTTTCTCTAAAGCTCTTGCCGTAATATTTTTTAAGCAGCCGCTGCGTCTGCCGCTCGCAAAGTCCTATTCGATGCGAAAGCTCTGATAGTGTTAAATCGGGTGAATATAAAAATGACTGCTCGATTATTATAAACCGTCTGTCATTAAGCGTGTCGCCAGACGATATGTCTTTGAAATCTTCGGGCAAAAGCATTCTTGTTATATCGGTGAGCATTTTGATTGAAAGTCCGCTTACAGCCGTTTTATAATCAGGCTTTTTTTCACGGTACTCGCTTAAAATAAAATTGGGAATTTCGTTTTCAAAATTTTCACTGTAGTAAAAATCCGTGCTTAAAAATACAGATGATATAATATTCTTTTTGTTTGTTTTGACTGCTTCAAACATAATAAAAACATCTTTGACAGGACTGCTTTTATCAGTTGTCTGACTGTGATGCACATTAGGGCCCGTTATGAAAAAATCACCTTTTTTAAGCGTGTAGTTATTTGTGTCGGTGTAAAGTGTTCCGTGTCCGCCCGTGATAAAGTGAAGCTCGTAGCTGTCAGAGGAATGAGCGTGTCTTGGAATGTCGTCGCTGAGAATTCCGCCGCCTATATCGGTTATGTTGAACATTACATTGTTCCATAAGAAATCTATCATAAAATCACCGAAATCATTATAATCCAAACACGACATTTACGCAAGATAGATGTCGTGTTTTTGTTATATATTTATGATATACTTACATTGAGGTGAATATTATGAGAATTAAAATCAAAAAAATTATTAGTATAATTCTTGTTATAATTATGGTATTTTCTGTTTCGGCGTGCGGTAAAACGCAGAATTCAAATATAGAACTGCTTTTTTCCGATTTGACTAAAATATCATACAGCGAAAAATTTTACGACCTTTCAAAAACAAAGGAAAATGATACAGATACCTGGAGACAAGGTATGGTTTCGGGCAACGGATTGCAGGGCTACGTTCAAAGCGGTTCGCCATATTCCGACACGTTTATTTTTCAAAATATGCATTTTATTATGCCTAACGAGAACGTTCGTTACTGTCCCGAAACGTATGACGAGCTTGAAACGGTTAAGCAGGCTATTGTGAATTCGCAGGACATAACTGACGATGCAAGCTATGACGATGTTTATCGTTTTCATCCGGGCGGACAGCTGAGGCTTGATTTTGAGGAGAAAAAATACAGTAATTATGTAAGATATACGGACTACGAAACATCTCAAACGGGCGTATATTTTTCCGATAAAAACGGTGTTTGGCAGAGAACGTCGTTTACATCTATGGCGGACGGTGCGGTTATTACTCAAATAACGCAGTCAAGCACAGGTGAAAAAGTAAACATGACACTGTCATTTGACGATATTTCAACGCTTGCCAATTTCGGCGACAGTGACGAGGTAAACCTAAAATACAAAAAAATTGTTTCTGATTCATCCGACAGTATTGCGCTTATTTCGCATTATCCGAATTATGAAAACGGCGAGCTCAAAAACGGCGGTTATGCTACATTAACATATGTTGTTACTGTCGGCGGAAGCAAAGAAAAAGTAAGTCTTGATAAAAATACAGAGGAAACGCAGTATGTTTCTCCGTCAAATGACGGAATAAAAATTACAGACGCTGACGCCGTTTACCTTATTACAATATCAGACAGAGATTATAATGTCGGAGAATATGATGATTTTGACAGTCAGGAGAGCTTTGATTTAATCGACAGTCTTTATTCTCAGGCGAAAGCCGTTGCCGATAAGTATTATTCAAACGACAGTTTTGATTACAGTCTTGCTCTTGAAAATCACCTTGCAATATATCAGCCGCAGTTTGATTCTGTAACGCTGACCCTCGGTGACGGTGATAACGGAAAGTCAAATGAGGATTTGCTTAAATCTCAAAAGGGCGATGATGAAATTGATTCCGCTCTTGCACAGCGTACATATTACGCAGGAAGATATGCGTATCTTTGTTGTTCTGGTTATTCAACAAGCCGTCTTTACGGAATGTGGACAGGCGAGTGGAACACAGGCTGGGGAAGCAAGTACACAATGGATGCAAATGTAAATCTGCAAACATCGTCTATGAACACGTCAAATATGTCGTCAACGCCGATAGGATATGCGTATTTTATACTTCGTCAGCTTCCTGACTGGGAAGAAAATGCCTATGCAACCCACGGCTTTACAGATGCTATTCAGGCGCCTGTTAATTCAGACGGCGATAAGGCTGTCATAACAGAAACGTGCTATTCATATCCGTTTAGGTACTGGAACGCAGGCACAAGCTGGATGATACAGCCTCTTTACGAAACGCTTAAATGCTACGGCAACATAAATATTCCGCTTAGCGATGAATTTGACTTAAACGAGCTTAAATCTGTTTTATCGACCGTTGAGGAGGATTTGACGGATGAGCAGATAAAGGAAATTGAAGACAGGGGCTATCTGCGCCTGGAAGAGGATATTTTATATCCGCTGCTGATTAAGAGCGCAAATTATTGGGCACAGCTTATGAGCGCAGAATATTATACGGACAGCGAAGGCGGTATTCATTATGAAGAGGGCAAAACTACGCTTAACGAAGGTGAAAGCTACTGCATTTTGCCAAGTTATTCGCCTGAAAATAATCCGTCGAATTACCCAAGCCCGTCAGACGCAAACTGTGCGATTGATATTTCAGCGTGCAGGGATAATATAAATATGCTTTTGAGCGTTGCAAACGACGTTGATTCAGACAGTGATATGAGCAAGTGGGAGGAGCTGTTAAATAATCTTCCGCCGTATCTCTATGATGAAACCGGCGCTCTTAAAGAGTGGGCTACTACAGCGTTTGAAGAAAATAACGAGCATCGCCATTTAAGCCGCCTTTACTGTGTATGGCCGCTTTTTGAAACTCAGGACGACGAGGATTTGGCAAATGCATGTATACAGGCTGTCGAAAATCGAGAAAGTGAAAACGAAGCAAGCCACGCACTCGTTCACCGTTCGCTTATCGCCGCAAGGTTAAAGGACAGAGAAAGTCTTACCGATGCGCTTACTGACCTTGTTAATCATAAAATCAGATATGATTCACTTATGACAAATCACGATTACGATAGAGGAAGCTGTTACTGTACGGACTTTGCAATCGGCTATCTTGGGATAATAAACGAGAGCCTTGTATTTTCCGATACAGGTGAAATCGAGCTTCTTCCAGCTTTGCCGGAAAGCGGATTCGATTCGGGAGAAATCTGCGGCGTAAGAGCACGCACAAGAGCACAGGTTGATTCTCTTAAATGGGATGTGGATTCCAAAACGGTTTCGGCACAAATTACTTCGGATATTGACCAGACCATAAGTGTTTCCTGCGGTTTGAGTGAGGATGAAACACAGCTTGAATTCAAAGCCGGAGAAACAAAAACCATTTCATTTACAATGTCATAAATATATAAAATAAAAAATCAAAGGGACTGTTTCACAGCTTTTTAGTGACGCAGTCCTTTTAAATTCATTTATAAAACTTCCATATAAATAACCTGTAAATATAGTATACACTAAACAAAAGTTATAAAAATTGTCTGTTGATATTGAAAAATATTAGCAATAGTAGTAAAATATTAGAGCAATAATTAAATGTCCTCAAAATTTGCCGATAGCATAATTTTGATGAGGCTAAATTTCCATATGCGTCTTATTCGGCTACAGCAAGGCGTATAATGATTTTAATGAACAGAAAGGTGATGGAAATTATTATGAAAAAATTTATGTGTTTAATGTTGACGTTTGTGATGATGGTAGTTTTTCTGACCGGTTGCAGTTCAACAAATGATGAAGCTTCCAATCAGGGAGAGACTACTTCATTGGAAGACCTTAGTAGTTTATCGGATACGGTTATATCGACAGAATATATTCACACTGTAGGATTAAAATCAGACGGCACAGTTGTTTCTACTTCTATCAGTGATGATTGTTATTGGGGGGATAACGGTCAAACAGAGGTAAGTGATTGGACTGATATTGTTGCTGTTTCGGCAGGAGGTTATCACACAGTAGGACTAAAGTCAGACGGCACAGTTGTCTCCACTTCCTTTACCAACAATGATTATGGTTATGATAACGGTCAAACAGAGGTAAGCGATTGGACTGATATTGTTGCTGTATCGGCAGGCTTCTTTCATACTGTAGGATTAAAATCGGACGGTACTGTTGTTGCTGCGGGAGAAAGCGGTGATTATAGTTATGGTCAAACAGAAGTCAGCGACTGGACAGATATTGTTGCCGTGTCGGCAGGAGAATATCATACTGTAGGATTAAAATCAGACGGTACAGTTGTTTCTACTTCTGTTACCGACAGTGATTATGATTACGGTCAAACGGATGTAAGTGATTGGACTGATATTGTTGCTATCTCGGCAGGAATGGCTCACACGGTAGGACTAAAATCAGACGGCACAGTTGTTTCTACTTCAATTACAAACGGTGATTATGATGATTACGGTCAAACAGAAGTAAGTGATTGGACTGATATTGTTACCATATCGGCAGGACATTTTGATACTGTAGGAATAAAATCAGATGGCACTGTTGTATCTACTTCAAACTCAGATGATTTCAGTGATTGGACTGATATTGTTGCCGTATCGGCAGGAACATGGCATACTGTAGGATTAAAGTCAGACGGCACAGTTGTTTCTACTTCATCCAGTTATGAATACGGTCAGACAGAGGTCGGCGACTGGACTGACATAGCAACAGACAACTGATTTTTGATTAGAAAAATCATTATACTTATAAATCAAATATATACAACAAAGGACTGTTTCACTGATTGTGACGCAGTCCTTTTGCTGTTGCAACGTAAAAATCAATAAAATAAATTATCGGTACACCGAACAAATCAAAGTTTTGCGCAGTATGAAGCGCTAAGCTTTGAATTTATCTTGACACAAAAAGATATTGCAATGTATACTTGAAATGAAAGGTATTGTTTTAAATGTTGAGGTAAAAGTATGAAAAAGATAATATATTTTACAGTTAAGGCTCTATATTGCGTTATGGTACTTGCTTATATTTTAATTCCAATGAGCATTGTATTTTTTGATGTTACGGATTTTAAAGGGGAATACAGGGAGCTTATTTGCTTTATTTCAATTTTTATCTTTGTGGTTTGCTATGTTCTGACTGTTGAATTGCCGTCGATTATATTTAAAGTACCGGTTGAAAGATACAATATGTTTTCACGAAAATACAGCGGAGGAATACTATCGCTAATGATGAATATTTTTATTGTAGCTTTTCTTGTCGAAACGATTATTTACGCAGTTTTGGCAAAGCAAATTATGTATTATGACGCATTGATATTTTTATTGATATTATTTTTCAGATTAGGAATAAGAATGGCGTCAATAGAATTAAAAACGATAAAGGGAAAAATATATTTATGATAATTTTGGCTTTTATATAATACGAAAGAAAGGAAAACGAAAATGGCACTTGCTTTAAAATTTTATTTAAACAGCGCTTATGTCAGCGAAAAAGCCGCAGCAGGTATATATGTACATATTGCAAAAATTGCCGAAAAAGCGGGAAACGAATCGGCAGCCCTGATGTGCAAAAAGCTTTCAAAAAGCGAAAAGGCGCACGCAGATATGTTAAAATCCTGCCTTGATGAATTGTCAAATAAAAATTAAAATAAATTGAACAAACGAGGAAAAAATGAAACTTATACTTAAAGCAAACACGCAAGCTTCATTGATATGCAAAGCGGATAATAAGGATTACAAGCATATTAACCTGAATAAAAGCTATAAAATTACTCTTCCCGACAGTGTAAAAAAG
>JAJBVC010000062.1 GCA_020860025.1 Clostridiales bacterium
CTTTACAATAGCATTATCAAGATTTTTAAGTTTTTCAATGAGCAGTCCTTTTTTACACAGGCAATTTTTGTATTCAATTTGCGCAGTCTTTTCGATAAAACTGTAATCCTCAGCGGAATCGGCAACAAATACACCTATCGCTTTCTCATAATCGCTGTTAATCTCACAAAACTGCGGTAATAAAACATTTCTTATATAATTTCTGCTGTAAGAATTGTCATTATTGGTTGAATCTATACAGTAATCAATATTTTTTTCTTTACAAAATTCACGAATTTCAGATGAAGTACATTCAATAAGCGGACGAATAATTTTACCCCTTACGGGAGAAATACCGCAAACACCCTTTAAACCACTTCCTCGTATCAGCCTAAAAACAGTGGTTTCTATACTGTCGGAAAGACTGTGCGCCGTTGCTATTTTGTCACATTCCAAAGAATTGAAAAAATCATAGCGTACCTGTCTTGAATATTCTTCAACTCCCATTTTAGCTTCTTTTGCTTCTTCAACTGCGTTAATTGATTTTATATGAAATACAATTTTGTTTCTTTTGCAAAAATCAGAAACAAACAAGGCATCCGACTCAGACTCCTCGCCTCGTATTCCATGCTCAATGTGAGCAACTTCAATATCCAAATTATATTCGTCTCTTACTTCAAGCAAAATATTTAGCAGCGCCATTGAATCGGCACCGCCCGATACTGCAATCAGCACACGCTCGCCGTAAGAGAGCATATTGTATTTTTTGATTGTACCGATAACCTTATTATTCATAATTTGATTTATCTACAGAGCGAAATCTTGTAAATTCCTTATCAAACGTCATTTCAATGAAACCGACTGCTCCATGCCTGTTTTTAGCAATAATCAGTTCTGTCTTATTAGCGTCAATATCGTCCTGCTGGTCATCCGAAACATCATTTTTATAATAATATTCACGATAGAGAAACATAACAATATCCGCATCTTGTTCGATAGAACCCGATTCTCTCAAATCGGCAAGCATAGGCTTATGATTTTTGCCGTGACCTTCAGTGCCTCTCGAAAGCTGAGCGCAACAAATTACGGGTATATTTAAATCCTTTGCCATCATTTTTAAATTACGTGTAATCTCGGAAACTTCCTGAACTCTGTTTTCCTTTTTTGAAGCCGATGAAATTAAGCCGAGATAGTCAATAATAATGCAGTCAACATTTCTCATTCTGCGTACTCTTGACTTAATTTCGGGAACAGTTATTGCCGAAGTATCATCAAGATACAATTCGACATCGTTAAACTGACCTGCCGCATTGCCGAGACGTACCCATTCATCATTTGTAAGCTCGCCTGTTTTAATTTTTTGAGATTCAACGCCCGCCTGCGATGAAAGCAAACGCTCTGCAAGCTGTTCTTTTGTCATTTCCAAGCTGAAAAATACGCATTTTTTTCGTGCGTTCATCGTTATGTTCTGTGCAAGATTAAGAGCAAAGCTTGTTTTACCCATAGCGGGACGAGCACCGATAAGAATTAAATCAGATTTATTAAGACCGTTTATATATTTATCAAGCATTCCGAATCCTGTCGGAATACCTTTATATTTTTCTTTATCTTCTCCCGTTATTTGAGCAAGCTTGCTGTATACGTCATTAACAATAACCTCGCTTATCTTTACAGGCCCGTTTACTTCCTTGCCCTGACGAATATTGTAAATCTGCTGTTCGGCATTATCAAGGATAAGCGACGCATCCGCCTCGCCACCTGTTGCCTGCTCAGTAATTTCAGCGGCAACAGTCACAAGTTTACGAAGATAGTATTGTTCCTTAACAATCTTTGCATAAGCTTCAACATTAGCTGTTGACGGAACGGACTGTGCAAGCTGAAGCAAATACTCACGTCCGCCGGAAACGTCATAAAGTCCCTCTTTTGCAAGAGCGTCGGCAATAATAACAGGGTCAATTCCTTTAGAATTATTGTCAAGAAGCATCATTGTGCTGAAAATTGCACGGTGCTGCGGCATATAAAAGCAGTCTGCGTTAATATGAATTATAACGTCTTTCATACAAGAAGGCTCAACAAATATACAGCCTAAAACGGACTGCTCCGCTTCAAGATTAAAAGGCATATTTACTCCACTGAGTGAAGATATGTTTTCAGCCATAATTAAGCCTCCGATACTTGTACAAATATCTTTGCGGAAATTCCCTGGTATATTTTCACTTCAGCCTCAACAGTGCCAAAGGCTTTAATATCTTCCATAACAATTTTACGTTTATCAATATCTATTGCAAGTTCATCTTTAATCCTTTTTGCAACGTCTTTAGATGTAACGGAACCGAAAAGCTTGCCGTTAGCGCCGGCTCTTGCCTTAACTTTAAAAGTTTTGCCGTTAAGCTTATCGGCGTCCGCCTGAGCGGCTTTAACCTCTTCTGCCTTATGAAATTTTTTAGCAGACTCTTTGCTGTTAAATTCATTCATTGCCGACGCATTAGCCTCAACAGCCAAGCCCTTTGGAAATAAAAAGTTTCTTGCATAACCGTCAGAAGCATTTACAAGGTCGCCTTTTTTGCCAAGACTTTTAACATCCTGTTTTAAAATAACTTTCATATTGATTTCCATAGCCTTTCCGGCTACAAACATTAATTTAAAATCCTTTAATACGCCTTATTGTAGCCGGATAAGACGTATACGGAAATTGAGTTTCTTCAAAATTATGCCGTCAGCAAATTTTGAATGCTTACAATCTATCAGTGTGATTCATCACGCTGATTTCCTATATTTCCATCAAAATCGGAAGTACCATCGGACTGCGTTTTGTTTTTTCATACATAAGTTTTGAAATTTCATCACGCAGTTTTGTTTTCACTGTATTCCAATCACGATAATTATTATCGTAATTTTTATCTATAACATGGCACGCCAAATCACGTGCCGAATTCATAAGTTCCTCATTTTGACGAACGAATACAAACCCTCTTGAAACAATATCGGGACCGCTTACGACAGTTCCTGTTTTACTGTCAATAGTTGCAACAACTATTATGATTCCGTCTCTGGACAAATGTTTTCTGTCGTTTAACACAATATCTCCGACGTCGCCGACGCCTATACCGTCAACGTATATCTCGCCTGAGGGAACATCACCAAGTGATCTTATACCCCTATTGGAAATTTCAATATGATTTCCTATATTGCCGATAAAAATGTTTTTCTTGCTGATTCCCATACTTTCGGCAAGATGTGAATGTTTTTGCAAATGCTTTTGCTCGCCGTGAACAGGAATGAAATATTTTGGCTTGACAAGCCCCATCATCAGTTTTAACTCTTCCTGGCAGGCGTGACCCGAAACGTGGACATCGTACATTTTTTCATATATTACCTCAACGCCGTGCTTCATAAGTTCGTTTACTACATTGCCTACCATTTTTTCATTTCCCGGTATAGGCGTTGCGGAAATAATAACGTAATCATTAGGTGTCAAAGTAACCTTACGATGCTCGCCGAACGCAATTTTAGTAAGAGCTGACATTGGCTCTCCCTGTGAGCCTGTTGTGATTATAACTAATTTATCATCGGGATAGTTGCGAATCATATCTATGCTTATAATGATATTTTGCGGTACTCTGAGATAGCCGAGCTCTTCGCCGACTTGAACAAGATTTTCAAGACTCCTGCCGACAACCGCAACCTTACGCCCTCTTGACTGAGCAACGTCGATAATCTGCTGAACACGATGAATATTTGAAGCAAATGTTGCAACTACAATTCTCTTGCTCTTAGCCTTTCTGAAAAGAAGTTCAAATGATTCACCAACCGATTTTTCACTCGGAGTATATCCGGGTCTTTCGGCATTGGTGGAATCAGAAAGAAGTGCAAGAACGCCCTTTTTGCCGTATTCCGCAAAGCGGGATAAATCAATCATATCGCCGTCAACAGGCGTTGTATCAATTTTAAAATCGCCGGTTTGAATAATAGTTCCGGCAGGGCAACTGATTGCAAGCCCTACAGCGTCGGGAATTGAATGATTAACGTGAATCATCTCAACGTTAAATGAGCCGAGCTTTATACTGTCTCTCGGTTTAACCTCAATAAGCTTTGCGCTTGAAAGAAGCTTATGCTCCTCAAGCTTGCCTTTGATAAGACCTATAGTAAGTTTTGTTGCATAAATCGGAATATTTACTTTTTTAAGTAAATAAGCGATAGCACCGATATGATCCTCGTGACCGTGTGTGATTATAATTCCTTTGATTTTTTTAATATTATTCTCTACATAAGTGAAATCGGGAATTACAACGTCAACACCGGGTAAATCCGAATCTGGGAAAGCAATACCGCAGTCAACTATAAACATATCGTTTCCGTACTCATAAATCGTCATATTCTTTCCGATTTCATTCATACCGCCCAAAAAGGCAATACGAACAGACTCCTTAACCGTCTGCGTTGTCGGCGGCTTTGGAGTTTTCTTATTAGGCGCCTTGCGATAAGTTATAAAACGCTTTGAGGAATTCCGTTTTCCCTTGGCGTCCTTACCGTTTGGCTTATTTTGATATGGCATTAAATCTATTACCTCCATTTTAAATGCATATTTTTCCGTTCAACAAGAATGTTAGAATATAATAATTGATAAACGGTCTCTTGTCAAGTTGGTTATATATTGATTATTACCAAAATTTGTGGTAAAATTAAGTATCAAAGCAAAAGCATAAGAAATAAATTTTTCAAACGAGGTTTCTTTATGAAAAAAGTTGAAATATACACCGACGGCGCTTGCAGCGGAAATCCCGGCAAAGGCGGCTGGGGCGCTGTACTTGTTTACGGTAAGGCGGAAAAGGAAATAAGCGGCGGTGAAAAAGAAACAACAAATAACAGAATGGAACTCACAGCTGTAATCGAAGCATTAAAGCTTCTAAAAGAACCGTGTGAAGTCCTTTTGACTACCGATTCAAAATATGTATGTGATTCCGTTTCAAAAGGATGGGTATACTCATGGCAAAAAAACGGCTGGAAAAAGGCTGATAAAAAGCCTGCTCTTAACATTGATTTATGGCAGGAACTCCTAATGCTCCTTAAAAGACACAATGTAACTTTCAACTGGGTTAAAGGGCACAACGGTCATCCGTATAACGAACGATGTGACAGCCTTGCGGTACAGTATTACCAAAACTTATAACATCCGCAACACCTTAGCAAAATTACATATTGTATTAACAGTTGACCTTGCCCCTTTTTAAGCAAGGTCAATTACCTTTAAATGCTAAATTAACTACATTTAAAAAATTTATTCGTCATCACTGTTTGCCGTTGTGGTTTTCTTTGCGGTCGTTTTACTATCAGACGACTTTTTGGTAGTTGTTGTAGTTGTGGTCGTCGTAATATTTTCATATTTTGAAACCAATCCCGATGATACAATATGCATAATTTCGTAGCTTATATTATACTCGGAAAGAAGAGATAGCACTTCATAATTAAGGAAGTTACTGTCTGCGGATTCATCCTGAATAACAAACGACGTGCCCTCACTAAGATATTTAATTTTACGTTCAAGCTGTGAAATATCATCGAGCTCTTCGCCCTCAAAGAAAATATAAGTACCCTTGATTGTAATAATTCCCTCAAATTCATTTGCAGCCTGAGTTGTATATGACTTTTTAGTTGTCGTTGTCGATTCCTTTTCGCCGAAGTTTATTTTACCTGATTGATACAAGGCAATCGTAACTGCGACCGCGATGGCAATAAAAGCAAACAATACCCATTTCCACGAATTATTTTTCTTTTCTTTTTTAAAGCGGTGACGCTCAAGTGTCGGCTCATCGGATGAATCATCGGAATGTGTTGAGTTCATAGTAAGATCGCCGGCAGTTTCCTGATATGACGCATCTGATTTTTTATGTACAACCAATGGGCTATCGAGTGTTTCTTCAATAATTTCTTCGTCCATAATTGCTCCTGTAATACTTAAAAAGAATATATATACAATAGTAGAGATATTTTAACATAAAATAATTCTATTTTCAATAACTATTGAAATTAATTAACAAAAGTGATACAATTAAGAAAATATGGGGTAAGGCAGGAGCATGGCAATGAAAATTTTAGCGTTTGACATAGGCGGAACAAATATTAAATACGCTTTTTGCGATGAAAATTTTGTTTTAAGCGACAAGAAAACCATCCCCACCGAAGCTCATCTCGGCGGTCAGCATCTTGTAAATAAGATTATATCTATCATTGAGGAAAATGATGATATTGACCGTGTTGCCGTTTCAACAGCGGGACAGGTAGACAGTAAAAACGGAATTGTTGTTTATTCGACCGGTAATATTCCCTATTATACAGGAATGATGATAAAGAAAATCATCGAAAACAAGACAGGCATTCCGACATATGTTGAAAATGACGTTAACGCTTTTGCTGCCGGCGAGGCAAAATTCGGAGCAGGAAAAGGCAAGTCGGATTTTCTCTGCCTAACCTACGGAACAGGCATCGGCGGAGCGCTGTATCTTGACAATAAGCTTTATAAGGGTATGGGTTCATCGGCAGGTGAATTCGGTCATATGATTACTCACGCCGGCGGTAAGCAGTGCACCTGCGGCGGCGAGGGTTGCTATGAATGCTACGCCTCAACAAAAGCGCTCGTTGAATCCGTTAACAAGGCTAATTCTACAAATCTTAATTCATTTGAAATTTTTGAAAAGGAAAATTTTGAAAAGCCTGAAATTCGTTCGGTAATTGATAAGTGGATTGACGAAATGATTATTGGACTGATTAACATAATTTATATTTTTAATCCTCCTCTTATCATTCTCGGCGGCGGAATTATGAACGAGGATTACGTTATTGATTTGATTGACAGAAAAATTTACAACATCCTTATGGATAATTTCAGGGATGTAAACATCGTTCGTTCAAAGCTTGGAAGCGACGCAGCATTACTTGGAGTTGCGGCGCAGGCGGCAAACCTTAAAAACATTTCATAATCCGAACGACTGAATATTTTACGCAAAAAGCGAGTGAAATTACTTGCTTTTTTGTTTTATGACTCGTTGTTTTACTAAGCATTAACGTTACCGATTTGAGCAAGGAAAAATTTATGGAAGAAAAAGAACTTGAAAATTTAACCGGCACTGTTGATAATATTACATACAAAAACGAATCCACAGGATATGCGGTTATAGAAATTGCAACAGACAGTGATTTGGTAACTGTTGTGGGTACTCTCGGTAATATTGTTATCGGAGAAGAAATTGTTGTTCAGGGAGAATGGGTTATTCATCCAAGCTATGGCAGACAGTTTAAAGCGATGCGACTTCAGCACACAATGCCTGCCGACGCCGCCGGTATGCTTCGTTTCTTATCAGGCGGAATTATTAAAGGCGTAAGAGAAGCAACTGCGTCAAAGATAGTTGAACTTTTCGGCTCGGAAACATTTAATGTTATTGAAAACGAGCCTGAACGTCTTGCCGAAATTAAAGGTATTAACAAAAGAAAAGCAATTCAAATCGGCAGAGATTTTAAAATGCAGTTTGCCGCTCGTGACATTATGAATGGACTTGCCGACTTGGGGCTCAGCCAACAGGAAGCATTTTCGGCATATAATCTTTACAAATCAAATGCGCTTGATATTATAAATGAAAATCCGTATGCCTTTGTATCCGAAAACGGATTTACGTTTGAACGGGCTGATGAAATTGCTCAAAATTTACAAAATAAACCGTCCTTTGACTATCGTTCACAGGCGGGCGTTACGTATGTAGTACGATACAATTTGCACAACGGTCATACGTGTCTTCCGAGAAACAGTATAATTAAACCAGCTATGAATTTACTTGAATGCAGTGAAGACGATGTTGAAATTGCTATTGACAATGCATTAGAGGCAAAGCAGCTTATTCAAGAGGAAATAAACGGTAAGAATTTTCTTTTTCTGCCTGAAATTTACCGTGCTGAAAGTTCTATAGCCGAGCGTATTCAGGTTATGCTTAATTTTCCGCCGACCGAAAAAAGTATTTCTCAATCGGAAATTTTTGCGTTTGAGGATGCCAACGATATTATATTTGACGAAAAACAACGCCTTGCGATAGAAATTGCGGTAAACAAGGGTATGCTTATTCTTACAGGAGGCCCGGGAACAGGCAAAACGACGACTGTAAAAGGCATTATTACACTGATGAAAAACAGAGGGCTTGACGTTGCCCTTACTGCCCCGACAGGCAGAGCTGCCAAAAGAATGAGCGAGTTGACCGGCTTTGAGGCAAAAACGATTCACAGACTTCTTGAGGTTGAATATCGTGAGGGTGCTTCCGAGCCTTGCTTTACGCATAATCTGCGTAATCCTCTTGAATGTGACGCAGTAATAGTTGACGAGCTTTCAATGGTTGACGTAACGCTGTTTGCGGCGCTTCTTGACGCACTTCCCCTATCCTGCCGTTTGATAATGGTCGGTGATAAAGACCAGCTGCCGCCTGTCGGTGCAGGTAATGTTCTTGCCGATTTAATTCAAAGCGGACTTATAGGAGTAGTAAGTCTTGACAAAATATTCCGTCAGGCAATGGAAAGTCAGATAGTTTCAAATGCTCACAGAGTTGTTGCGGGCAAAATGCCGATATTTGACAATTCCAATCCAAAATCCGATTTCTTTTTACTAAATGAAGAATCAAGGTATTCGGCACCAAAAAAAGTAGTAAATTTTGTTACAAAGCGTATTCCGGCAGGATACGGCTTTGATGCTGTAAATGAAATTCAGGTGCTATGCCCCGGTAAAAAGGGCGAGGTCGGAACCGAAAATATAAATGCAATGCTTCAGGAAGCTCTCAACCCGCCGTCTGCTGAAAAAGCGGAGCTTAAATATATGGGATATACTCTGCGTGAAGGCGATAAGGTAATGCAGATTAAGAATAATTACGACGTGCCGTGGTTTAAGGATAATGAAAACGGTACAGGAGTTTTTAACGGCGACATCGGCATACTGACAAGAATTGACAAAGCATCTGATATTATCAACGTCCGTTTTGACGACAGAGAGGCAATGTACAGTATTGAAAGCGCAAAGGAAATCGGTCTTGCATATGCTATGACGGTTCATAAAAGTCAAGGCAGTGAATTTGACGCAGTTGTACTTCCGATAGTAAACACGCCTCAAAAGCTTGCTTACAGAAATTTGTTTTACACAGCGCTTACGAGAGCAAAAAAGCTGCTTGTTATCGTCGGCAATGAAGCCATGCTGAAAAGTATTGTTGACAATGATAAAAAAAGTAGGCGCTACAGCGCACTTGTTCATTTTTTATCTGTTGACAACAGCGGTTTTTTAAAGTAACATTTAATTATGATTTTATAATTAGGGATTGTTCTTATGTTTGGATATGATTTAGGAATAGATTTAGGTACATCATCAGTAGCGATTTCGGTTGTCGGCAAGGGCGTTGTTCTTGACGAGCCGTCTTATGTCGCTTATGATACGGAAAGCGAAAAGGTGCTTTACTGCGGTAAAAGAGCATATTTTTTACAGGGCAGAGAGCCAAACGGAATAAGCGTTATTCAGCCGATACTCGGCGGTGCGGTCTGCGACTATTCACTTGCACAGCAGATGTTAAGGCATTTTATATCAAAGGTACTGAAAAAAAGTATGTTCAGACCTCGAGTGGCGGCGTCTGTTCCGTCAAGCAGTACGGATGTTGAAAAAAGAATTTTAATTTCTGTTTTAATTTCAGCGGGAGCAAGATCTGTTTGCCTTATTGAAGAACCGCTGTGCGCCGCTTTCGGAGCGGGAGTTGACCCGTCAGACCCGACAGGAGTTTTTGCTATTGATATTGGCGCCGGCACAACGGATATGGCGGTTGTAAGCCAAGGCTCTATGAGTCAGTGCGAAACTGTTAAAATTGCCGGCAATGATTTTGACGAGGCAATAGTTAAGTTTCTTCGTGACGAGCATAATCTTCTGACAGGCCCAAGAATGGCTGAAGAAATTAAAAAAAATATCGGCTCGGCTGTTTACAGAGCGGCTGATGTTGTAACGTATGCGAAAGGCAGCGACGTACAGACGGGACTGCCCAAAACAGTTGAGATAAGCGGTAACGATATATGCGACTGCTTAAAACCGCTTCTTAATAAAATTGTTGATGAAATTAAAAATATGTTTGAACGTACTTCACCACAGCTCGTTGCTGATATAACTAACGGCAATCTTATTCTGACAGGCGGAACAGCACAGCTTTACGGTATTGACACTTTAATCAGTAAAGCGTTGGATCTTCCCGTTGCTATACCGTCAAACCCTAATCTGGCGGTATCAAAGGGCTGTGAAATTGCGCTTAAAAAGCTTAGAATACTTGACCAATACGGATATACGTTCAAAACAAAGGAAGAAGTTCGTACAAGATGATTCATATTTATTACGGCGACGGTAAAGGAAAAACTACCGCCGCACTCGGTCTTGGTATGCGTGCTGTCGGAGCAGGTATGAAAACGGGAATGGTTCAGTATCTTAAAGACTGCAAATCGTCCGAATTAAAGGAACTGCCGTTTGATATTTGGAAAGCACCGAAAAGTCTCCCCTTTTCACCGGATAAAAGCTACAGAAAGCTGATTGATGACTCATTTGAATTTATAAACGGAAAAAATTTCGATTTACTTATACTTGATGAATTTTTGGATATAGTTAATTGGTTCATTGACGAAAACGAGGCTGTTAGTCTTATATCAGAACTTAAAAACAAATGTGAAATTGTAATAACAGGTCACAAAAAAATTGACAAAATATTTGATATGGCTGATTATATTGCAAATATGAAAAATGAACGCCATCCGTATGACAAAGGGATTGCCGCAAGAAAAGGAATTGAATATTAAAATTCAGGGAGGTAAAGTATGGATAGATTTTCAAAATTAAATCCAAAGGTTACCTTTCTCTTTTTTGTTGAAATTATGCTTATAACAATGGTGATATTCCATCCTGTTTTTTTAGCGATAAGTTTTTTTGGTGCATTTTTCTATAATATATGTC
>JAJBVC010000107.1 GCA_020860025.1 Clostridiales bacterium
TTTTTACCCCAAATATACATTAAACTGTATACTTATTTATATTATACATCCAAGCGCATAAAAAGTAAACCTTTATTATATACGCTCAAAGTGATGCCTTATGTATTTGCGACTATTCTTGCGTCGCCGACCTTACCGCTGAACTTTACAGCGGCGCTTGTGTAGCCTGAAGAAGAAACAGTATAGCTTGTCGTGGTTTTAAGACTTGATGAAGAATAAATGAATTTTATACACTTATTCGTTGAGCTTTTAACCGTAGTGCTTCCGCTTTTTATTGTAAATGCGATTGCCTTTTTAGCGTCGGTCGAATTTGCCGCCTTGACGGAACGGCACGTTATACTCGGCTGTGTTGATACCGACTGAACAGTCGTTATATTTTTGCTTTCGCCGACGATTGTACCGCCGTTTATTTTGAATGTATGAGTATCTTTAACAACGCCGTCGCTCGATTTAATCGAAGTATCGCCCTCATCAATCTTTTCCTGATTATTGACCCTGCGCACCTTAAATGACGATTTTTGAAGCGCTGTTGAAGTAACCGCACCGCCGAGAAGATTTATTGAATCGTCTGCGTCAATTCCGTCGGCTGCGCCCGACGATAAAGCAACCGTTCCGCCGTTTGATGTGAACGATTCGCACCTGATTGCGTCGCCGTTACTTTGAATTGTCAGCTTTCCGCTTTCAATCGTTACCTTTGAGAGCGAGAATATTCCTTTGGCACCTCCCAAGCTGCTTGTGGTACCGTATCCCGCCGTTTGAATACCTGCCGTAACATTTTTGAAGGTTACGCTTTTTGTTGAGCAGATAACATTATTTGTATTTGTAGCCGAAACGAAATTGACAGAGCCGTTGCCCTTAATCACAAGCTTTGACTCATTATATATAACTCCCGACTGTTTATTTGATGTATTTTTAATTGTACTTGACGTTCCCGACGGGAATGAAATATCTACATTAGGCGCTTTAGGCTGCTTTGATATTTCTTTCATATCGTCTCTTAACGTATTGTCCGCATCGGTTCCCGTACTTGCTTCGGATTCGATAAAGCTTCTTTCCGTACTTACGTTTTCGTCAAGGATTTTTATAGTGTTAGCGTAAGTGCTTGTGATATTAACGTCTCTGAACTGCACGTTAGCGCTCTCTGTATTTTTAAGACTGATAATTATCTGACCGTGCCACTCGTCCGTATCCTGAGTGATTACGTAATCGCCGGCTTCTTCAATATAAACCTTGCACTGGCCGTAGTCCGTATCGTCAATAGTTACGCTGTCTGACGAGCAGGTTGCCGTTGCGTTTTTGTTAAGAACGATGCTGACAGCGGTGCTTGCAGCGGTCGTGGTGGTTTTCGAAGAACTTGAACTGCTCGAACCGCTCGAACTGCTTGAGCCTGAACCGCCTGAACTTCCCGAGCTTGAAGCGCTTGAGCCTGAACTGCTTGAGCTTCCCGAACTTGAACCGCTCGAACTGCCAGAGCCTGAGCTTTTTGCCGTAGTTGTTGAATCCGATGAGGAAGAGCCGGACGATTTAGCGGTTGTTGTGGTTGCGCCTTTTTTCGTAGTTGCACCGTTCTCGGTCGTTTCGCTGTCGTCTGAAGCGGATGTACTTTCATCCTCCTGAGATTCGCTTGTGGTAATTTCCTGACCGCTTTCGTCAACAATCATTGTTGAGCCGTCGTCATTAGTTACAACGGCGGTCGTTCCAACAACCTCCTGCTCATCCTGAGCCGAACAGCCTGAAAGCATACCGCCGGCAAGTATTACCGCAAGCAGAACGCTTAATAATTTTTTTGATGTCGTTTTCATTGTAAAACAATCCTTACTGTCAAGCTTTACTGAAAATGAAAGCTTTTAACCGCCGATTCGGGAACGGAGAAAACTATCTTCAAATTTCCGTTCATTGCACGCAAATCGTCCATCATCTCACGAATTTGCTTTGAATCTTTCATCGTAATGTTAAACGAAATTTCAAAAAGTGCGCCGAAATCAACGCTTTTAACTCGTATCATTTTATAATTGGTACAATATTTTTTTAGACATTCGTCAAATGCGCCGACGTAATTGAGCGTTTCCGGCACTGTAATTTTGAGATCGTACGTTTCTTTTTTCTTTCCGGCATAATTTGTAAAATGCAAAATAAGAATTATCACGCACATAATCAGCGTTGCCATCGCCGCCCAAATAACGTAACCGAGTCCGCACGTAAGTCCCATTGTTACGCTCATAAAGACGTACGCTATATCCTTAGGGTCGCCGGGTGCACTTCTGAAACGAACGAGCGCAAACGCACCCGCAAGGCTGAACGCAGTCGCAACATTGTTGCCGATTACGAGAATTACCATACCTACAATCGGCGCAAGTAAAATAAGTGCAACACAAAACGCCTGACTGTAGCCCTCTTTTCTGTGTGTAAACAGATATACAAGGCTGATAATTAAGCCTATAACCGCCGCCGACAGCACTGTTTCAAGCACGCCCGACCAAGTAAGAACGGCAGCTTCGCCTGAAGTTAAACTGTAAAAGAAATCTTCCATTTTTATCTCCATTTGGATGTCGATAAAGCAGGCATAAGCACATTGTCCAAACACATTTCGCATTTAAACAAATGCTAACGCAATTCATAACGAATGCGCCCAAAATGCTTAATTCTGACTACTTTCTCAACATCCTTAATCCTTAATCTTTAATTTTTAATATTTGAACCTTTTGGAATTACTAAAGAATTACCAAAATTAAAATTGCAAAAAGTAATCGAAATCGACGTCATTGCCGTTTTTATCGGTCAAATGATATTCGAGCGTATGCTCCGCCGCCTCTTTCTTATACTTTGAGCCGTATTTTGAAAAGCCGTGACTGTAAAGCCCGTTTTCACTGAGCAATCTTGTCAGCCACAAAGGCATTGCGCCGAGTATTTTAATTTCCATTATGTACTCGCCGTTTTCGAGAAGCGGTACGTCAATATCGCTTTCGCCGAACTGAAAATCAGACCGCCTTGTACGCACGTTTCTGTCAAACGTCATACGGAAATTTTTATCCTCTTTTCCAAAGAGCGCCAGCCTGTCATACTGAACGTAAAGAGCAGGATGAACCTTATTGTTTTTCAGAAAATACTGAAGCTCCTTTGCCACCTGCGCCGACAAATAGTCGTTTGTCTGAGGTAAAATTCCCTCGTTTACAAAAGGCTCTATTTCCTTAATTTTTATTTTGATTCTGCGTTTATTTCCCTGACCTTCGCTCTTCTTTTTTATTTCCATAAAAATTTTATCTTCAGGGTCTTTACGGTCATAATAAGAGCGAATGCGCATTTTTTCTTTATAAACAGGCTTGTCTGAATTTTGACGAATAATGTCGTGATTGTCGGTATCGTAATATATACTGTAAATACGATACTCGTTGCCGTTTAAGCAAAACGGGTCAAGCTCCATATGCTCCATAAGCTTCGGGAGAATTTCGTCAAACTGCTGTTTTGTTACAAGATATTTTCGCTCATATCTTTTAAACGTGGCTATCGCCATCTTAACCCCCCTTTTTATCTGTTCTTTATATACATTAACTTAACGCAAAATAAAAGACCGCAAAAAATGTTAAAACTATGTAAAGTATACGTTATTTCTTAAACAAAGTCAACACAATTTGTCTAAAATTACAATGTAATTTATATATTAACACTTGATTTTTGCGATTTATCACAATTACATCATCAAAGCGTTATATTATCATCACATTAAAGCATTAAGCGATGATGTGATGTTTTTGCACCTTCAATATGTTTCGATATGATTGAAAAGAAAGCGGATATATGTTATAATATTGCAAGCAAAAAATATAAAAACGCAACAGCCGCCGCAAAAGGAGTTCAAGTGTGAAAAACAAAGATTCCTCACCGAAAAACACGAAAAAGAAAAAGCGCAGTTCAAAAAATTTAAAAATCAACACAAGAATAATTATTTCATCGGTTTTGGGAATTATCGTTCCCATAGTTATAATTATGACGTTTTTTACGATTTGCATAAGTCAAAATATTTCTTTTTTCGGGTTATCATCAACTGCGACGAACACTTACGGAATAATAAATCAAATCAGGTGGTCGCAGACCTTGTCCACCATTGCCGACGAGCTTTCGTCAGACGAATCCGAGCAGGAAAAAAAGGAATACATAAGCGACTTTTCGTCAAATCTGGAAGACCTCGGCTACAATATTTACATAGAATGTGACGGCGCAGTTTTTTACTCGGCGACAGATGAAAATATTATTGAAAAGGCAAATTCAATCGTTGAAATAAACGATATAAGTCAAAATATTAACTACTTCGGTCAAAACGGTATGGTAATAGTAAACCATGCTCAAAGTGGTAGCAAAAATTACAATATTATAATTTTGAACGATGAATACACGGTCAATGACGCTTCCGAAAAGCTCAACGCTCAAAACATAAAAAGTCTGATTTTAAGTCAGACGGGTATAATTATCTTTTTCATCACGGTTGTATTTATCTTGTCAATTATAATTTTGTCGCTTATCACGAGCAAAACAATCGTTGCCCCGATAAGAAAAATCGCCAAAGGTGCAAACGAAATTGCAAGGGGCAATCTTGATTACAATATTGACTTTGAATCCACCAACGAGCTTGGCAAGACGGTTGACGCTTTTAACGAAATGCGCATACGTCTTAAAGAATCTATTGAAAAGCAAACGAAAGCTGAGGATGAACGTAAAATCCTTGTAGCCGGCATAGCACATGATTTACGCACTCCGCTGACATCGGCAAAGGGATACGCCGAGGGTATACTTGACGGAATTGCCGACACTGACGAAAAGAAGTTAAAATATCTTCAAACAATATGCACCTCTATCGACGAGACGGAAAAGATACTAAACGATTTATCAACGATTTCACGTCTTGAACTCAGAAATTTTGAGCTTAACAAAACAGACGTAAGCGTCAACGAATTTTTAGCCGACGGCGCACAGGAAATCGGACTTATTCTTGAGCGTGAGGGCTTTGATTTTTCATATGACAGCAACTGCTCAAATGACACTAAAATCAGCATTGACACCGACATTTTTGCCCGTGTAATCAGTAATATTATTTCAAACAGCATAAAATACAAGCGTGAAAACGTTAAGGGCAAGGTTGAAATATCTCTTAACGAATATGAAAAAAATATTATTATTGAAATTTCCTACAACTGCAGTGGTGTTGAAAGAAATAATCTTCCGAAAATTTTTGACACAATGTACAGGACAGACCCTGCAAGGACTAAGGTTTCGCAAGGTTCGGGTTTGGGACTTTCAATCTGCAAGCAGATTGTTGAGCTGCACGGCGGAACTATATGGGCAAGCACAAGCCACGACGACGGCTTATCTATTTTAATTTCCCTGCCAAAGAAGGAGAATGACATCAATGAGCAAAATTCTGATAATTGAAGATGATGAAAAAATACTTACCCTTGAAAGAGATTATCTTGAAGCAAACGGCTTTGAAACAGACACTGCCGTTGACGGACTTACAGGTCTTGAAAAAGCGCTCGGCGACGATTTTGCCCTTGTTTTGCTCGACATAATGCTCCCGTCTATGAGCGGAATCGACGTTTGCCGAAAAATTCGTGAAAAAAAGGATATTCCCATTCTTATGGTAAGCGCAAAAAAAGAAGAGCCCGACAAAATTGAGGCTCTCGGATTCGGTGCTGACGATTATATTGTAAAGCCGTTTTCTCCCGGCGAGCTTGTGGCAAGAATTAAGGCACACATAGCACGGTACAACCGACTGACAGGAAGCAGCGTCACCGAAAGCGACGTTATCACAATTGACAATCTTCGCATTGACAAGCAATCCGCTCAGGCTTTTTTAAACGGCACAGACCTTGCTTTAACCAAAAAAGAATTTAATGTCTTACTTTTAATGGCGTCCCAGCCGACAAAGGTTTTTACCAAAAATGAAATTTTTGAAACCGTCTGGGGGTACGATTCCCTCGGCGACACCTCGTCGCTTACAGTGCATATTAACAGACTCAGAGATAAGATTAAAAAAGTCGACCCCGAAAGCAACTACATAAAAACAATGTGGGGAATGGGGTATAGATTCAAATAACAACTTCGTTTTTAATAATCAATAAAATTTATTTTGCGATATTGTTCGCCCAACAGCGAAGAGCGTTTCCTGCTTCACAGGAGAGTTCGCCTTGCAGCAAAGGTTTTCCGCCTAAAGGCGGAGGGGATTTTTTGCTTATCAGTGAAGGAATCTGCCTTTAAAAAGGCAGGAAAGTGCTACCGCACTGTTTTTCATTTCTTTGCATTGGCAAAGAACCGAAACAAAGAAAACAACTTAGGGGGAGAAGCTTGAATTTCCAGTTGCGGTGCCCAAAATTTTCGGTCGCTAACGCTGAAAATTTTGACCGCTGCCAATTCTTTTTGCTCCCTTTTTCTCACACTGTGAGCGGTCGCAAACGAATCCCCTAAGAACCCCCTCTCTTCTTTTCGCCGAGCGCACAATGCGCACTTCGGCGAGGGTGCGTTACTTAATTTTAAACATCAATGATGTTGAGAAAGTAGTCAGAATTAAGCATTTTGCGAGTGGGAACTGTACATATAAGTACTGTCCCGAGTAAAAGCCTAAAAATACCAAAAATGTCTACAAAAATCGGGGTCCCCGCAAAGTCGTTGACTTTGTGGGGAGAGGAGAAACACATGGAGCGTTCGTTACGAATTGCGTCAGCAATTTGTTTGAATGCGAAATGTGTTTGGACGATATGCCTGCTTAATCGACATCATTAAAATCTGTTATAATCTCTTTTGGACATAGTTCGGGTGTATATCGCCATATATCTATATGACTGTCACTGCAAAAATATGTCAGCTCCTGCGGTATTGAGCAAGCTTCAAACGCTTCGACTATAACAAGCTTAATTTTCATTTTTGACGGAATTACCGATTTTATATAAACCGCCACCTGCTGCCCTATTACAAGGTTTTCCTGCGGTTCGGCAAGTCCCGCAAGATTCGGCATAAGTTCAACAAAAATTCCGTACTCCTCAATACTTCTTACAGTACCCGTTACTGTTTCGCCGGCTGTGAAAAACGCTGCGTTTTCCTCCCACGTTCCAAGCAATTCTTTTAGTGAAAATGTCAACTTGGTCGGCTCTCTTTTGCGCAGAACCGTCTTTATACTCTGACCCTCAAAAAGCCTCTGATTCGGATGTGAAATTCTCGACACGGAAAGCATATCAATAGGTATCAATGCGTTTATTCCGGCTCCAATATCTATAAAAGCGCCGAATTTTTCAAGATGCGTTACGGCTGCGTCAATTATATCGCCCGGTTTCAGGTTATCTATGTACTCCTTTTTGCACTGAAGCTGTACGGCTCTTCTTGAAAGTATTGCCGAAACATTTGAAAATGCATCACGCTGAAATCCGATAATTATAAAGCATACGCTTTTATTCACCTTTGAAATCAGCGCAATATCACGTACTTCTCCCTCCTCAATTCCGAGCGCTCCCTCATTTCTCGGTATCACTCCACGCACAACTCCCAAATCAACGTGCAGATTATGCTCTCTGTCACAAAGCAGTACCTTTGATTCTATAACCGTTTTTTGTACCATACACTCCTTTAATTCCTCTATTGACTCAAAGCTTTTTGCAAGCGTCGGGTTCTTCCCCTCGGGGTAAAAATTCATAACATCACTCACTTTTTTTAATCAACGGCATATCGAAAAACTTTTTATGATTCTATTTTTCTGTTTCGTTCAGCCGATATTGCCGTAATTAAATATATGAGCAAAATCAGTCAATAATTCCCTTTTTTACCCGACTGCACCATAACTTTTTTCGCACGCTTATCCGCTTTAAAATTTGAATAATTAAATTATTGTAATATAGTATTAACGGTGATATAATATCTTAGATAATTTAGATAATATTGGTGATGGTTTTATGGATTTGAATTTGGAACTCGGTAATATCGTAATTATGAAAAAGCCTCATCCCTGCGGCGGCAACGAATTTGAAATCACACGTCTCGGCGTTGACTACAAGTTAAAGTGCTGTACCTGCGGCAGAGAGGTTATGATTCCACGAATCAAAGCGCAAAAAAGTATAAAATCAGTTAAGGTTGTTGATAATGAGTAGCAAAAAACCGATAGGCTTCCTTGATTCGGGCATAGGCGGAGTCAGCGTTATTTCGCAGGCAATTAAGCTTTTGCCGAATGAAGATTATTTCTTTTTCAGCGATTCCGTCAACAATCCCTACGGCGACAAGAGCGACGGCAATATTATAAGCCGCTGTGACTTTATCGCTGATTTTCTCATAAATAAAAAGAACTGCAAGGCTGTCGTTATAGCCTGCAACACGGCTTCCGCCAAGGCTGTAGGCTTTCTGCGTGAAAAATACACTTCGATACCGTTTATCGCTATTGAGCCTGCGTATAAAATGGTGCATGATTTTAATCCCGACGGCTTTACGCTCGTTATGGCTACCAAAGGTACGCTTGAAAGCGAAAAATTTCACCGTCTTTACACTTCCTATGACAATCACAACACCGAGCTTCTTGCCTGCGTCGGACTTGCTGATTTAATTGAGCAAAACGACATTGACGGATTAAAGGATTATTTAAACCGCACTCTCGGTAAATACAGCGGCAAAACAGACAATGTTGTTTTAGGCTGCACACATTACCCTCTTGCCAAAAAAGAAATCGGCGATGTTTTGGGTGACGTTCGTTTCTTTGACGGCGCCGTCGGCGTTTCACATCAGCTGAAAAACGTACTTGCCGAGCGTGATTTGCTCAATAATCAAAAAGAGCGTGGGAAAATTGAATTTTTGGATTCATCTCCGACAGACGAACTGAAAAAAATAAAAGAAAAAAGATTTTTTAATATATTACATCAAGAGGAAAAACAATGATAGAAAAGCTTATAGAAGTTGAAAAAAGATTTGACGAGGTAAGCGCTCTCGTATGCGACGCCGAGGTTGTCAGCGATTTGGAGCGTTATACAAAGCTTATGCGTGAGCTAAAGCACCTTACCCCGGTTGTTGAAAAATTCAGAGAATACAAAAAAGCCGAAAAAACGTATGAGGAGTCAAAGGCTATGCTCGACGAAGGCGGACTTGACGCAGATTTTGCCGATATGGTCAGGGAAGAATTTGAAACGAGCAAAGAGGACGTTGAGCGTATAAACGAGGAGCTTAAAATTCTTCTTTTACCGAGAGATCCCAACGATGACAAGAATGTTATTATTGAAATCAGAGGCGGTGCAGGCGGAGAGGAAAGCGCCCTATTTGCAGGCGTACTTTTTCGTATGTACTCTATGTATGCACAGACAAAGGGCTTCAAAACCGAGGTCATAAACGCAAACGAAACGGGACTCGGCGGTTACAAGGAAATCAGCTTTTCGGTTGAGGGTGACGGAGCATATTCAAGGTTTAAGTTTGAATCGGGTGTTCACCGTGTTCAGCGTGTTCCCGAAACCGAGAGCCAGGGCAGAATTCACACGTCTACAACGACAGTTGCCGTTTTGCCCGAGGCTGAAGAGGTTGATTTTGAAATCAATCCCAAGGATTTACAGATTGACACGTTTCGCTCATCGGGCGCAGGCGGTCAACATATCAACAAAACATCGTCAGCAATACGCATTACTCATTTACCGACAGGCACTGTAGTCGAATGTCAGGACGAAAGAAGTCAGCACAAAAACAAGGAAAAGGCTATGAAAGTTCTTCGTTCCCGACTTTATGACGCTGAAAAGGCTAAACACGACGCAGAAATAGCCGGCGAACGCAAGTCGCAGGTAGGCACAGGCGACAGAAGCGAAAGAATACGCACCTACAACTATCCGCAGGGCAGAGTTTCAGACCACAGAATCGGACTTACGCTTTACAAGCTTGAGCAGTTTCTCAACGGCGATATGGACGAGATGATTGATGCGCTCATAACAGCCGACACAGCTGAAAAATTAAAATCAAGTGAAATAGAATAATATTTAAAATTTTTGGTGCTATTATGTCGATTAAACAAGGTGAATATTTAAAATCACTCAGAACATCTCACAATTTAAGTCAGGACGCTTTAAGTGAAATACTCAATATTTCAAGGCAGTCCATTTCAAAGTGGGAACAGGGCAATTCCTTTCCCGATATAGAAAATGCGCAAAAGCTTGCCGAATACTACGGCGTTTCCATCGATTCAATCGTTAAAGGCGAGGCTGACACGATTTCATCCGGTGACGCTGATTTAAACAGCGCCGTCAATTCATTTAACAATCAGAAAGAGGATGAAAGTGGCAATACCAAATCCGAAAGCGGCGACGAATTTCCAAAACACGAAAAAAAGAAACGCAGCACTCTTTTCTACTCATATCCTGTTATCACCGTAATTATTTACTGTATTCTCGGCGTTTTATTTTCGCCAAAGGGCTGGTACATCGGCTGGACTGTTCTTCTTACGATTCCGCTGTTTTATACCGCTGTAATCGCAAATGAAAAGAAAAAGCCTGTAATCTTCTGCTATCCCGTTCTCGTTTTGCTCATATATTTACTTTTAGGCTTTCTCTTTAATTTATGGCATCCGCTTTGGATTTTATTTTTAACTATTCCTTTATTCTACATACTTGCCGTAAAGCAAGGCAAAAAAAGCGAGTAACGAAAGTGTAAAAATGGAAACTAAAATTTTAACCACAACCGAATTCGACATCGCCCTTGCGGGTCAAATTATCGCAAACGGCGGGTTGGTAGCGTTCCCGACCGAAACTGTTTACGGTCTTGGAGCAAACGCTTTAAATGAGCAGGCTGTAAAAAAAATTTATATCGCAAAAGGCAGACCGAGCGACAATCCTCTTATAGTTCACGTCAGCAAAAAAGAGGACATTGCCCCTCTTGTAAAGGAAATTACACCTGCCGCAAAAAAGCTGATTGACCGCTTTTTCCCGGGCCCTATTACAATAATTCTGCCTAAGAGCAATCTGATTAACGACACTGTCAG
>JAJBVC010000130.1 GCA_020860025.1 Clostridiales bacterium
CGCCGTGGACAAAAACTTCAATCTGCAAATCAGGCGGATTTTTATCTCTTATAGTTTTAATTTCATCAAGTGAAAGTTCCCTTGCCGTAACAATTCGCTTTGCACCCAAATTATAAAGAGAATTCGCAGTTTGATAATTAACAATTCCAACCTGAGTTGACATATGAATTTCAACATTGGGAGCATATTTTTTAGCAAGTTCCATAACGCCGATGTCGGCAATTATAAATGCGTCTGTTCCTATATCCTCGGCATATTTTAAAAAATCGGGCAAAGAGTCAAGTTCATTATTCCTCGGCAAAGTATTACAGGTCAGATAAACCTTTTTACCGAGCGAATGAGCAAGAGAAACAGCTTCTTTTAACTCATCGGGAGCAAAATTTGACGGATTTGTACGCATACCAAACTGCTGACCCGCAAGATAAACGGCGTCTGCACCGAATTTAAGCGCAAGCTTAAGCCGTTCAAAATCACCGCAGGGCGAAAGTAATTCAATATTTCTCATATCAATAATCTAAATACGGCGCATAAGTAGCGACCTTACTCCTAAATTCAGTATAGGTTTTAGCGGTGTACATATTACCGTCTTTATCGTGGAAGAAGTAGTAATAATCTGTATCATCAGGATTTAAAGCGGCTTCAATCGCTTCTATACCGGGATTGCATATAGGACTTGCCGGCAAACCTGTTTTTGTTGAAACAGTATCATAATATTGAGTGTAATAACTCGCTGTATGAGACGATGTTGAGGTCAACGACGGGCTAACCTTGTTATTTATATAGTCAAGCGTTGATTCACAGCCGATATACGGGAAATTGGCACTGTCGGCAAGTCTGTTGTGGATTACAGATGAGATAGTTGCCATTTGGTCGGAATCACCGGCTTCGGACTGAATTATTGATGCAATTATAATTATCTCGTGCATTGAATAACCCATTTTTTCAGCCTTTTCCCTATATTCTTCTGTGATTTTTGTATCACCGTTTGAAAGGAATTTTTTAATAACAGACGACGCACTTTCGCCTATATAAAAGTCGTACGTATCAGGGAAAAGATAACCCTCAAGCCTGTACGGCACAGATTCATCGGATGTTAAATCCGATACAAGCGAATATGTGAAATCGACAGTTTCAATAACCGACAGTAACGACGCCTTGTCGCAGACTTCGTTATCAACAAGACGGTCAATAATTTCAGGAACCGTATAACCTTCGGGAAATGTAAGCGTAACCGTTTCGGCAGTTGCACTGTCCCCGTGCATAGTCATAAGCATACCCTCAAGACCCATTTTGCCTGTAAGATAGTATACTCCCGCTTCATACGGAGCGCCGACCTCAGCCTCTCTGTACTTAGCAAAAAGCTTGCAGAAATTCTTACATCTGATCAAGCCGTTGTCAGCTAAAATGTCAACAGCTTCGTCAATAGTTTCCACCTCTTCATCAAGGCTGACTGTTACGCTTGAATTTGTTTTTGTAATTGCAAGAATATCATTAAGGCAGAAAACAGCGTAAACAGACAAAGCCATAGAGCAAACAATTACAATGATGAAAAATATATAAGTACCTGCTATACCATGGCTTTTCTTAGCCTTTGGCGCAGTCCTCTTTGGCTGAGGAGCAACCTTTTGAGCCGACACCGGAGTACTCTCTTCGTTCGGCTTAACATTTGAAAAGTAAACATCATTTCTGTTACTCGCAGTATCTACAGGGTTAATACCGTTTTCCTCAGGTTTTAAACCGTTATCGTCCATTTTTACCTCCCATTAGCTGAAAAAATACCGTTTTCGGACACGATATAATCAACAGCAATGTCATATTCCCCAACGGGCAGTTTTTCTTTTATCAATTTATTATAACATACACCGACAGAATTTAAAGTATAATTTTTTAAAAATCTGTCATAATAACCTTTTCCGTAGCCAAGACGATAGCCATGCCTGTCAAAAGCAATACCAGGAACTATACAAACAGAGCCGCTGAAATCAGTAACCTTTTTGCAATTTGAATTAGGCTCTCTTACGCCGAATGATGCAACTAAAATATCGTCTAACGAGTTTATGTAATAAAATTCCATATTTCCGTCATTATCAAGACAGACGGGCAAAGCAACCTTTTTATTGCTGTTTAATGCGTCTAAAATACAGCAGTCAAGATTAATCTCGTCATCAAGTGCAGCATAAAACAAAACAGTCTTTGCATTTTTGTAAAAAGTGCTTGACAATAAATTTTTACAAATTATAATGTCGGCTTCTTCTTTATTTGAAATTGCTTTTCGTTCGGATTTAAATTGCTTTCTAAGCTCGCTTTTTACGGACATTGTATAGTTTCCTTAATCTTATCGGCAGTATCTTTTCCGACAAGATTTTTTACTATTTCAAGACCGAATTGAGTTGAAACTCCCGCTCCTCTTGCGGTGATAATATTGCCGTCTGTAACGACGTATTTATCAGAAATAACGGCGCCGTCAAGTTCGCTTTCATATCCCGGAAACGCAATAGCCTCTTTGCCTTTTAGCAGTCCCTTATGACCTAAAACAGACGGTGCGGCACAAATGGCACAGACATATTTGTTTTCGGAATTGGCTCTGTCAATCGCTGACTGAACTACAGCGTTTTTTTCCAAGTTGGTAGTTCCAGGCAAACCACCCGGCAATACTATCGCCTCCACATCGCTGTAGGTGAAATCGTCAATAGATATATCGGCAGTAACAGCAATACTCTGAGAAGAAATCACCGTTTTACCTGTAACACCGACAGTGCTAACGTCAATTTTTGCACGTCTTAACATATCAACGACAGCAAGCGCTTCAATAGTTTCAAAGCCGTCTGCCAAAAATACGTATACCATAAATCATTCTCCTTTATAAAATAATACTATAGGTTTTTCAAGTGAACAACCATCAAAAAGATATTCCTTTATTTCATCGCTTTCGATGAATGTAAGGTTTTTAATATCCGCTTCTTTGGTAAATTCTCTTGCTTTATAATAATCAATAAGACTTTCATTTGCCGGAATCAGACATACTTTTTTATAATTTTTCTTGCAGTAATTTAAAAGATTTGTCATAAATCCATTGCCCTGTGATTTTGAAGAAGTGCAAGCTGCGTAAACATATTTGCACCGCTCGTCGTTTAAAATGCAGTCAACCAAAAAAAGCATTGATACAAGGGTATTGTCTTCATAATATCCTATGCATTTTTTATTGACACATTTTTTAAGAAAGAAAATAATATCCTCTTCACTGTCGCCGAAAGCCTCTTGCCAAAGAGGGATTATTTTTTCACAGTCGCACACTTCACAAATCATAATTATTCCTCGTAAACAGCCAAATATTTTTCGAGTAATATTTCGGGATAATATGACTGCTTTGCCTTTCTTAATCCGTCAATGCCCAAGTCCTCTTCCCTGTTGACATATTTATAATTCATCAGGCAGTTTTTGGTAAACTCCTGATTTATAAGCGGATATGCTCCCTGCATATCGGCAGGCGCTTTTTCGAAGTGCGTTACAAATAAATCGTCGCTGTGCCTTTCACCCATAGTGTAAGCAATCGCCTTACCGTCAACACGAATAAGTCCGCCGACTAAATTAAGCTTTTCATAATTTTCAAACGCACTGAGCACCGCTTCAAACTCAAAGGAATAATCGGAATCATCCTCGTGATTATTTATCCATTCGGTATGAAGCTTAATGCAGTCGCTGATATTTGAATTGTCTATAATTTCAAACGACCAATTTGGATTATTTTTCTTAAAATTAGTTATGTGATTACGCTTGCCGTGGTATTTTTTACCACTCAGCGTCGCCATTTTTTGCACATCATATATATAATCGCTCATTGAATCATCAAATTCATATCTGAATTTATTTGGAAAAGCGGAGTCAAGAACACTTTTATAACTGAGAGTAACACCGTAAAGACGAAGCGGAATACCGATTGATTTTGAGTCGAGCAAAAGCTGTTCAATCGCATCTTTTATATCGCCTTTTCCAATCGGAACAGAATACATAACATCATCATCTTTACCCCAGCGGCACAGCATAAAATCCTTATAATGACAAACGGCTGTTCTGTATGCGGCTTTCCAAAGAAAAATGTTTCCGAAGGTATATTCACAGTTATAGCTATGGACGCTTTTTAAACATTCATCAATCCAAATTTTATCTTCAATTTCAGGTGTTTTAAAACACAGCATAAATTATAAATCCTTTTTAATACACTTAATAACGTCATTATGTATATCCTCGATTGAACGAAGATTATCGCCGTCAACGCAGGAAATAACATTCCAGCCCTGACGCTCCGCTGAATACAAAGCGGCAACACGGCACTTTTTGAGAAAATCGACATTAACCTCGTGAACGTCTTTTTTGCTTTCGTCACCGTTATATCGCTCACTCATAAGACGCTGAGAAATTTCAACAGGCATATCAAGATAAATAACTGTATCGGGTTTTGGAATTCCTATTTTATCATATTCAAAATCGGCTGACCAGTCAAGGTACTCGTCCCACATTTCCCGGGAAATTTTTTCCATCTGATAAATTGAATTTGACGTTGCATAGCGGTCTGCTAAAATCAAGGTGCCGTTTTCATAATCAGATTTCCAGTTAAGCATAAATGAAGCATAGCGGTCAACAGCGTAAAAAGCACCCGCTGCATATGCGTTGACATCGTTTGCGCTTTTTCCGAACTCACCGTTAAGATACATTTTAACGAGTGTGCTTGACGGGCTGTCATAATCGGGAAGCTTAATTTTTTTATAATCAATTTTCTGATTTTTAAAATACTGCTCAAGCAAGGCTGTCTGAGTAGATTTACCACAGCCGTCAAGCCCCTCTATAATTATTAGTTTTGACATAATCAATTCTTTTTAGTAACCTTTTTCTTATTTCCCTTTTCGTCAACTATATATGTGTTTTCAAGCTGACCGACAAGGCTTGCCTTATATGAATCAATATATTCACGGCGAAGTATTGCCTGTTCATCCTTTTCTTCATCAGTAAGTCCTATTGATTTTGACTTATGATAAAGCTCGTTGATTCTTTTAATTTTCTCCTGCGTCATCAGTCTAAAAAGTCCTTTAATTTTTTACTTCTGCTTGGGTGACGAAGCTTGCGGAGTGCTTTTGCTTCAATCTGACGTATTCTTTCTCTTGTAACATTAAACTCCTTGCCGACTTCCTCAAGAGTTTTCGGATTTCCATCGTCAAGTCCAAAACGAAGCGAAAGCACCTTTTCTTCACGGGGAGTAAGTGTTTTAAGCACTTCTGAAAGCTGTTCCTTCAGCAAGCTCATTGAAGCGGCGTCATCGGGAGCAAGCGCTTCATCGTCGGGAATAAAGTCGGCTAAGTGTGAATCCTCTTCTTCACCGATTGGTATTTCAAGTGAAACAGGCTCCTGAGCAACACGCAGAATTTCTCTTACCTTTTCAACAGAAATATTGAGGTATTCCGCAATTTCATCGGGAGTAGGCTCTCTGCCGTTTTGGTGAAGAAGCTGGCTGTTGGCTTTTTTAACCTTGTTAATAGTTTCAACCATATGAACGGGAATACGAATAGTTCTTGCTTGGTCTGCAATTGCACGTGTAATTGCCTGACGAATCCACCACGTAGCATATGTTGAAAACTTGAATCCTTTTGTGTAATCAAATTTATCTACAGCCTTAATAAGACCAAGATTACCCTCCTGGATTAAATCAAGAAACTGCATACCTCTTCCGACATAGCGCTTTGCAATACTTACAACAAGACGAAGATTTGCTTCGGCAAGGCGTTTTTTTGCTTCCTCGTCGTTATCGGAAATACGAATGGCAAGTTCAATTTCTTCCTCAGGTGTAAGAAGCGGAACTCTGCCTATTTCCTTAAGATATACTTTTACAGGGTCGTCCATTGCGGCATTATCATTAACGGCAACAGTTTCGGCGGCGTCCGTTTCTTTAGGCAAATCAACCTCTAAGCTGATACCGTCAAGAGCTTCGGCTGTAAAATCGTCAATGATACTGACGTTAGCTGCGTCAAGCTGTTCATTAAACTTTTCAAGCTCGTCAACATCCATATCAAGTTCAACGATTAAATTATCAATTTCCTGCGTTGAAAGATGACCTGACTGCTTTCCTTTTTCAATAAGTTTCTTGAATGCAGCCTGCTTTTTTTCTTCGCTCACTGGCTGCTGCGGAGTTAAATTAACGTCCTTCATATTGTTGTAATCTCCTCTATGATTATGTATTTTTATTAAACAGTTTTCTGAATTCATCATCTGTCATACTGCTGACTGAGGACTGATTTTGCTTTTTGTACTCCTCGTTAACAATAGAAATGCAATCAAAAAACTCTTTTTTTACATTTTTGCTGTCGCCTGTTCTGGCGATAATTCCCGATAACTGCCCAAGTTCACTGTCCGTTAAAACAGAACTGAAGTTTATTAAATCTACATCAAGCCCGTCATTAAGCCTTGATATTATTTCCTCAAACGTCCGTTTTATAAACGATGATGAAAATTTTTCAGTATCAAAATCACTGCATAATTTTCGGCAATCGGGATATTTAAGAAGCAGACCGATAATTCGCTGTTCAGCTTTAATCTGCTTTATTGAAGCACTGCTATCATAGCTTACTTTTGTTGCTGTCTTCATACTGTCGTCAACAATTTTTCTGTACTCATTTTTCTGCTGACGGCGCTTTTGCTTTTTTATTGAATCGGACAACTGAGCCTTAATACTTGACTTGTCCACATTTAGTTCATTAGAAAGCTTTGTTACATATAAATCCTGCTCAATCGGGCCGACATCAGAAAGAATTTTTATACAAGAGTTAATAAAATCAAGCTTGCCCTGCGTTGCATTCAGGTTATATTTCTTTCTTTCTGAAAGTATTGCAAATTCAATTTCGTTTGACGCTCCTTCAAGCATTCCCTTGAATTTATCACGACCGTAAGTCTTAATTATTTCATCGGGGTCTTTACCGCCGACAAGAGAAGGAATTTTGATTTTAACATCAGTCTGTTTAAAAAGCTTAACAGCCTTATCAAGAGCTTTCTGCCCTGCTTCATCAGCGTCATACGCAAGCGTAACCTCGTTTGCATAACGACTTATAAGCCTTACCTGTTCGGGAGTCAGAGCCGTTCCGCAGCCGGCAACGGCATTCGTAAATCCTGCCTGGTGCATTGCAATTACGTCCATATATCCCTCGCACAGAATAAGACCGCTGTCTGCATTGTCTTTTGCAATATTTAATGCAAAAAGCTCATTTGTCTTTTTGTATACGAGAGTATCGGATGTGTTGATATACTTCGGTTTACTGTCGTCAAGAACACGACCGCCAAAAGCAATTACATTTCCCCTAACATCAATTATCGGGGTCATAACTCTGTTTTTAAACATATCGTAGTAATGATTATTTTTGCTGTGCTTAACGACACCGGCATCAACCATTTCACTTACAGTATAACCCTTTTCTTTCAAATACTTCAGCAAACTGTCCCATTCATTCGGAGCATAACCGAGACCGAAATGCTTAATCGTTTTCATTGTAAGCCCACGGTTAAGGTAATAATCAAGACCGGCTTTACCCTGCTCGCTCATCATATAATTATGATAAAATTTTGCACTTTCCCTATTTATCTCTAAAATACGACGACGACTTTTTGATATACTGTCATCAAAGCCATCCTGTGGCATTTGCATTCCTGCACGTTGTGCAAGTAACTTTACAGCGTCAAGATAATCGAGATTTTCAATTTTCTTTATAAAGGTAACAGCATCGCCGCCTGCACCGCAGCCGAAGCAATAAAACGACTGCGTATCGTTATATACTGTAAAAGACGGCGTTTTTTCATTATGAAACGGGCATAAGCCAATAGACGTTGAACCTCTTTTCTTAAGAGAAACATAGGTAGAAATTACGTCCTCAATATCTGTTTTTAATTTAAGTTCCTGCAAAAAATTCTCATTTATACGAGGCACATAATTCCCTCCTTTCTCTTTTCTAAAAATCAATCAAGCCAAAACATTGGCACAAAAAGCTGATTAAATACCTTTGGCGCATATGTATCGCTCATACCGGCAATATAATCGCATACAGCACGTTCTTCTCCGTCACTTTTTGCAATATTTATATATTCTTCGGGCATTTCGTCAATATGCTTTATATAGTAACTGTATATTTTTTCAAGCATATCAACCGCCTTGCTTTCCTCTCCTTTGCAGACAGGATTAGTATACACGGCGGAAAACATAAAATCGTGCAAATCAAGAAATGATGTATAGCAATCCTCGCTCATACGAATATTGTCAGAGCTGTTATGTATTACGTCAAGAACCATATTGTTAATTCGCTGTGATTTTGTCATACCAAGCTGAAGCCGTAAACTGAGAGGAATATCCTCCTCAATCATCACTCCGGCACGAATAGCATCGTCAATATCATGATTAATATATGCTATTTTATCGGCAATTCTTATAATTTGACCCTCAAGCGTATATGCCTCTTTGCCTTTAGTGTGGCACAGAATTCCGTTTCTGACTTCATCTGTTAAATTAAGACCGTTACCGTTTTTTTCAAGTTTTTCGACAACTCGCACGCTTTGCTCATAATGCCTGAAACCGCCGTTGCAAAGGCTATTGAGTGCACGCTCTCCGGCATGTCCGAAAGGAGTATGACCTAAATCATGACCGAGAGCGATAGCTTCTGTCAGATCCTCATTAAGACGAAGCGCTCTTGCAATCGTTCGTGCAATTTGCGAAACCTCAAGAGTATGAGTCAGACGAGTTCTGTAGTGGTCGCCGCTCGGCGCAAGAAAGACCTGCGTTTTATGCTTTAGCCGTCTGAACGACTGGGAATGAATAATTCTGTCACGATCACGCTGAAAACAAGTACGTATTTCACATTCAGGCTCAGCTTTTTCACGTCCACGGCTTTTGCTTGCAAAACAGGCTTTATCGCATAAAATGCTTTTTTCATTTTCTTCTGACAAAAGACGTATACATTTATCCAAATTATTCACCCTTTCATTAATATTATACGTATTATACTGTATAATTCCTTTATTTTCTTAAACAAATTTTTAATATTGACTTAATTTATCTTTAAATATATTATATTTATAGGTGATTAAAATGATCTATGCGATAATTGCGGTTATTCTGATAATTATAATATTATTTTGTTACTGCCAAAACAATATAATTGATACGACAAGATATAACCTTGATTTTACTCATACAAATAAAGATTTTAAAATTGTACACCTTTCCGATTTTCATTCAAAGCCGTTCAAAAAAGTAATTGAAAAAATTAAAAATGAAAAGCCCGATATAATCTGTATTACAGGCGATTTTATAAACGACAAATGCAAAAACAAGGATAAAATGCTTTGCTACGGTAAAGAGCTTATTTCGATAGCTCCCGTATATTACATAACGGGTAATCACGAACGAAGGCTCGATAATTTTGATTCTTTGATGCAAGAGTTAAGTAAAATCGGATTTAACGTACTTCAAAATGAAATTGCCGAAACTGAATTTTGCACAATACTCGGTATGGATGAAAACCAAGCGGATTTCGATGATTACAAAGCAAGACGAAACGGAACTTTTGTTTACAAAGATATGTCGCAATACTTTAAAGAACTTGAAAAATCCGATAAATTCAGGCTTGTTTTAAGTCACTTTCCTGAAAATTTTGAAGGAATTAAAGAGCTTAATTATTCGCAATATGATTTTGAACTTCAGCTTTCGGGGCACGCCCACGGCGGTCAATGGATAATGCCGTTTATAGGCCCGCTGTTTTCGCCAGGTCAAGGAGTATTTCCAAAATATGCGAGAGGCTCGTTCGGCAAACACCCAGTGATGATTGTAAGCCGTGGTTTGGGCAATTCCGAATTTCCTTTAAGATTATTCAATCACCCTGAAATAGTTGTAATAAACGTAAAACAACAATAAATATCATTCAATTTATTAAGCCGACGTGTAGTATTTACACATCGGCTTAATTAGTTTTGCATCTCACTCAGTAAGGAAACATATTAAATTTACTTTTTAGTTGTAATTTTTTGTGTCTTACTCCAGCTTGAGTAGATTTTTGTTGACTTGCCGTTGACTTTTACTGTCTTGTAAGTGCGGACACGGACATAATATTTTTTCTTTGATTTAAGCTTTGAAATTGTTTTTGATGTCGTGCCGGTTTTTGAAACGGTTACGGTCTTTGCATTGCTGAAGTCTTTGCTTGTACTGTACTGAATTTGATAGCCTGTAGTTTGTGTTGCCTGCTTTTTCCATTTTACAGTAAAGCCTTTTGATTTAGCGGTAATCTTGCTGATACTTGTTGACTTCGGTTTGATTGTATAAGTCAGTGTTTTTGTACCGCTGTAGTTGCCCTTGAATTTGATAGTAACAGTATATTTTCCAACCGATTTACTCTTGCTGTTTGAGTATGTTACGGTGTAATACTTCGAGTTAATCTTGTTACCCTTGCTGTCCTTAATCGTCAATGATGGCTTGTGAGCTTTGCCGTCATAGGTATATGAAGTTGAGGACAACTTTATCGTTTTAGGATAGTAAATTGTTGTGGCACTCTTAGTAGCACCACATACCGAACAGGTCGGAGTGATTTTACCGTTTTTGCTCAATGTTGCTTTGGTAACAATATTTTTGTATGTATGAGCAGTCTTTGCAATAGTTTCGGTCTTTGTTGCTCCGCAAACTGTACAAGTATATGTCTTTACGCCTGTTGCGGAACACGTTGCCGCTTTAGTAACCTTACCACTGTCATATGTATGAGCGGTCTTTGCGATTGTTTCGGTCTTTGTCGCTCCGCAAACTGTACAAGTATACGTCTTTACACCTGTTGCGGAACATGTTGCA
>JAJBVC010000167.1 GCA_020860025.1 Clostridiales bacterium
GTATTATATAGTAGAAAATTCGATATATTTGTTACGGCTATCAAAAAGTACACTTTTTGATAGCCGTTTTGCTTTTATTTTTCATTTTTGTTGCACATCAATCGGTATTCTCTTAATCTTCGGTAAAATGTAGCCTGACTCATATTACACTGTTTTAAAACATCGTTAATCGGCAAGTTTCCTTGTTCCCAAGCATTAATAATATTTTCAAAATCACTCGGTATTTCTTTTTCCGGTCTGCCGAATTTAACGCCTTTTGCTTTAGCGGCTGCAATTCCCTGCGCCTGTCGCTTTTTGATATTTTCACGCTCGTTTTGCGCTACAAAGGAAAGTATTTGCAGCACAAGATCGGCAATAAATGTTCCCATTAAATCTTTACCGTTTCGAGTGTCTAAAAGCGGCATATCAAGCACGCAAATATCAACACCTATTTCTTTAGTAAGAATACGCCATTGATTTTGAATTTCTTCATAGTTGCGGCCGAGTCGATCGATGCTTAAAATATAAAGCAAATCTCCTGCCTTTAATTTCCGTACCAAACGCTTGTAATTCAGCCTATTAAAATCTTTTCCCGACTGTTTGTCCATATAAATATATTTTTCTTCAACACCGACTCCTTTTAAGGCAAGCATTTGTCTGTCTTCATTTTGGTCTGTACTTGAAACCCGCACATATCCGTAAGTTTTCATAATCATTTCACCTTCCGATTATTATATAAAAAAGGAGCTGCCTCACAACAGTGAAACAGCTCCTTATTTTAATTTTATAAAATAGAGAAAGCAAAAAGTAAAGTATTAATTTTTCAGTGCAGTAATTGGTACGACATAAACACCATCGTTTCTCCGATAAGCGGCGTTTGATAAACCGCAAATAACGCACATAACCGCCGGTGCTTTTCCGTCATCTTTTATAATATCCTCTTTTACAGCAAGCAAATTTTCGGCTGCTTCGTCTATTTGATTGGCGCCGAGTTTAATTTCAAAGGCGCACCAATTACCGTCCTTTAACTCAATAACAGAGTCAATTTCTTGATTTTTATAATCTTGATAGTGATAAAGCTGAGCGTCAAATGATTGAGCATATATGCGTAAATCTCTTTCCACCATTGCTTCAAAAAGAAAACCAAGTGTTTGCAAATCGCCGAGCAATTTTTCAGGTGTTGCGTTTAACAATGCACAAGCCAAAGAGGGGTCTGCCAAATGTCTTTTTTCAGCTTGTTTAACTCTTACAGATGATCTGATTTTTGTTGAAAACGGCTTTAAATTATCTAATAAAAATAATCTATCTAAAACATTTAGATATTCGGCTATTGTATCAACATCAATATTTTCATCGTCCTTTTCTTTAACATCGTTTTTTAAAGTTCTGTTTGTGGCTGTCGTGCTTTCGTTTCTCGCCAAAGAACGAAGAAGCAACATCATTTTAGACAGATTTCTTTTTACACCGTCAATTCTGTATGCGTCATCTTCAATAATTGCTTTAATATATTCAGTCGGAACAACGCCTGCCGTTTCTATCGGGGTATTAAGATTTCCCGGAAAACCGCCTCTAACAATATATTCAATAATATTTCTGAGATCCACTTCACCTGTCATTTTAGCTGAAAAATCATTATTACATAATTTTTCCAGCGAAACATCGCCTGTAGAAAACCCCGCTTCATATAATGACATAGGACGCATACGCAATTTTCCTATTCTTGCAGCACCGCTGTGAAGAATTCCCTTATGATTCGGTGTAGCGGAGCCTGTTAAAATAAATTGCCCTTTTTGAGCTGTTTGATCCACCTTATATCTTACGGCATCCCATAGCTGCGGTACTTCCTGCCATTCGTCTATCAATCTGGGATTTTCACCTTCAAGAACAATTTCGGGACTGATTTGAGCAAGCTGCCTGTTTTGAAAATTACCTTCGGGATTTCCAATCATTATTTGGCTTTTACAATGATATGCGGAAGTCCAAGTTTTTCCGCACCATTTAGGCCCTTCAATACAAACCGCTCCGAAAGCAGATAAGTATTCATCAACTTTTTTGTCGATAATTCTTTTTCTGTAAAATTTATTTTCCATAATTATCACCGTATTTATTATATAACATTCCGAGCGATTTATCAATATAATTCCGTGCGATTTTATATTTTCATTCCGTGCAATTTGATGTGGTAACGACGCCGGTATTTCGGTTTATGAGATGGAAAGCCCGTGCACGGCAGGATATAAGGAGCATTTACTTATATATTGCAAATGAATTGCTTGCCTCGGAAACAGCCGCCGGGCAGATACAGCGAATCACGAAAGAAATCCGCAGTCTTGAAAAAATGCCGATGCAATTCCGTTTAACAGTAATCATAAGATTCAAGCATATATCTTTGGGTAGATGCTTTTTATCAGTCGTTTTTATCAGTCGTTTATGATTGGTATTTTAGGTTCCTTTGCGAAGAATATCAAGGTATTCTTTATATGCAAAAGTGCGGTTTCTGTTTGCATTTGTTGTTTGTAAAAGTATGTCTGCCTGTGTGAGTTTATTAACTGCACTTGATACAGTATTGTATGCAATACCTAATGCATCAGATGTTTTTTTGATTTCAATGATTGGATTTGATTCCGTATACCTGAAAACAAGCATTGCATTTTTTGCAGACCGACCCATTTTTGAAATGATATTTTCGTTTTTTTCATGAAGTGCTGCCAGTTCGTCAATAGTCGCTGTTGCATCTTCAGCTGATTCTAAAACTGCCTGCAAAAAGAATTTAATCCATTGCTCATAATTCCCTTTGGAACGAACCTCACTCATACGGTCATAGTATTCAATACGGTTTCTCTTTAAAAAATATGAAATATACAGGGCAGGAGTCGTCAGAACTTTCTTTTCCATCAGAAATAATGTAATCAGCAATCTGCCGATACGACCGTTACCGTCAAGAAACGGATGAATTGTTTCAAATTGATAATGAATCAAAGCAGTGCGAATCAGTACATCTAAGTCATCATCAGCGTTTATATATTTTTCTAAATCCGACATCGCTTCGTTCATATCTTCTGGTGACGGCGGTATATATCTTGCGGTTTTTAATGTACCGCCTTGACCGCCTATCCAGTTTTGAGAATATCTAAATTCACCCGGATTTTTTTCTTGCCCACGCACACCCGACATAAGAACCTTGTGGGTTTCTTTAATCAAACGATTACATAATGGCAAATCACAGAGTCTCTTAACAGCAAACTCGGTCGCCTTAATATAGTTGACTACATCTGCAACATTACGATTAGTATTTGCTTCAATCATTGGGTCAAGTACATCTTCAAGTGTTGCCTGTGTACCTTCAATTTGCGATGACATAAGCGCCTCTTTGCGAATATACATAGATACAAATAAATCAACATTCGAAATGTGAGATGAAACACTTTCCAAAACTGCAAGCTGCGAATTTGCTTTTACAAGCAGACTGATAATGTCGTCTGACATTTCAATCGACGGTTTAGGAGGGAGTGGATTAGGTACAAAGGATTTATATGCAAATTCACCTGCCAAGTTTGTTCTAAAATATCCAGCACGATTATCCATAAATATAGGTTCCTTTCATTTAAATTGAAATACTGTTTTATTATATCACCATTATTTCAATTTATCAAGCAAACTTGAAATAACTTTAATGTTTTATTTTCTTGTTTCAAGTTTATTGAAAAGAGTGAAGAAGATACACTTTCATATAAACAAAATACCTCTGTCGTCATAAACCTATGCATCGTCAATCCTTTTATTTCAAACGGTAATAGTATGTTGCTTTACCTTTGCCCTCACGTTTTAGTTCACCGAGATCAACCAACTTTCTCAAAGAACCTTCAACTGAACTGACACTGAGTGTCGGACATAGTTCTCGAATATCCTGTTTTGTAAACTTACCTATTTTATTAAGAGTTGCCTTTCTGACCATATCAACGGCAGGCAGTTTTTCTTCAACGATGGAATATCTGTCCTCAAAATCTTTATATGCTGAAAGAATTGCACTTAGCAGATATTTAATAAACGGAGTTGAGTCTTCTTTGCCTTCGTACCATCCGTCTTGTGACTGAGAAAGGGAATCATAATAAAGATCCTTATGCTTAGCAATTTTTGCTTCGAGCGAAATATATTTGCCGACATAAAAACCGTTGCGATACAAAAGCAATGTTGAAAGCAGACGGCTCATTCTGCCGTTGCCGTCATTTAACGGATGTATGCATAGAAAATCATGAATAAATACAGAAATCGCAATAAGCGGTTCAACCTCAAAATTCCCTATAACACGATTGTATTCCTCACAAATTTTATCAAGTGCTTCAGGTGTTTCAAAAGGAGAAAGAGGAGTAAACAGTGTTTCGGTATGCCCATCAGGGTATGTTGCACTGATATAATTTTGTACATTTTTTGTTTGACCTGCCATAGGATTATTCATATGGCTGTACATAATTTTATGCAGTTGTAAAATATAATTGCGTGTAATCGGAATTGCATCAAAACTCTCGTGGATTATATTCAGGGCATCTCTGTATCCGGCAATTTCCTGTTCGTTACGGTTTCTCGGAGTCGTGCGTTCTTCAACCAACTGCTTAATTCGAGTATCGGTGGTAACAATACCTTCGATTGCATTGGACGCTTCGGTACTTTGAATTTTTGCAATTTCAACAAGCTTTTCCATTTCATTAGGACGCTGTTTCAAATATAACTCCTGTTTTCCCGCTCTTTTATAGATTTCAGCTATAAGCCCAAGTATCTCGGAATCCCATTTTTGATTTTTGATTTCGGAATAGTTAAACTGTCTCATTTCCTTAATTACCTCGCTTTCCCTTAAATGTTAGCATATTTTAAGTGAATAATCAATGCGTTAAGGCAAAATTCTCTTAAATTTATTAAAAATTAAGGGAAATAATACTCTTATATGAATAGTATACCCCTGTCGTCATAAACCGATGCGCCATTGTCGTTACCGCAACGAATCGCCCAGTTTAAAGCCATTACAACAGTCGCCACAGCACCGTCAATTTTTTCTGCGCCGTCAATATCTTAGTCCGTTTTGAAAGAGCAGGGCACAGTCTTATCATATCGGCGGCGACATCAAAAACAATTGACGCTTGCTGTCTGTCGGCGGCACAGCCGTATACCTCGGCTCGTTCTTCGCCGTCACCGCAGGTTAAAAGAAGTGCGATTGCAGCCGCAAGCTCGCTCTTTCCCATTTTCTTAGGTATTTCTATATATGCAGTGTTAAACTGCCGATAGCCGTTTGGTTTTAGAACACCGAATAAATCCCTTATAATTCTTTCCTGCCAGTCGATAAGTTCAAACGGCTCTCCCCACCATTTTCCTTTTGTATGCTTTAATTGCTCAACAAAAGCTACGGCAAAGTCTGCACTTGCTTTATCATAGTATGAGCCTTTTGCCATAAATTTTGTAGGCTTGTAGTTTTTAAGTTTCCTTGTTGCCGTTTAAATCACCTCCGAATGAACAAAAAAGCCACTGCAATAGTGACTTTTAATGTGCCGATTTTGTTTTTTTGTTATTCTTCTACATTCATTACCTTTGCTCGTGTATTGCTTTTTGACAGACTTTTCGTGCCTTACTGATAATGTCAAAAGCTTCATTTAAGCTGAGTTCCTTAAGTAATTCCTGATTGTACTTTTCACCCCATATATCACAATCGTAGTATAAAGTCTTTTCAACTTCTTCCAATACCTTAAATGTGTTGCGGTATTCATCAACCGTGTAATTTGTAGTTTCTATAAAAGCGTTATCCTTTACTTCATTTTTCTTCATGGTATGTACCTCCGTTTTGTTTTCTTTTCCCTTTCAGTATGTACATATTCGCTCTAAATGAGCAAAATATCAAGTTATATTTAAGCATATACTGCACAAATATACACGGAAAAATATGTGTATTTTATGTTATTATTGACCCTCCATACAGCGATGGATTGTATCGAGAATTTGCTCCTGCTCGGTGCTGTCAACACCTATACTTTCAAGAGCCTCTCTCGTTGAGCAGTCAGGGCAAATCAGCGTTTTATTATCAACTCTTGAAATTGCTCCCACACCGTGATATTCATTCCCGCACTTCGGGCAGGTTTTAAATATATCTGAATTTATATTTTCTTTCATTTGAAACAGCCTCTTTTGATTTTTGTACTGCTTTTGTTAAGTATTTCTTATCAAACTGAAGTGCGACAGCTTGCAATCTGCGCATAGGTTATGTTCTCCGGACAGCGTCTCTTTTCCATTTTCCCCTGAAAAAGTGTACCCACGTAAGAATACAGCCAAATCCCCATCCGAAAAGCGCATTCCACCAGACCATATGATAACTGATAGCGGGAATTTCCTGTAAAACATAGGTGGAAATGACTCGAACAGCCAATGCACCAGTGGCGACAAAGGTGGAGTACAATGAGTTATTAGCTCCTTGAAACAGCCCCAATATCGGGTAATAGGATGCAAAGGGAATCAGACAAATCGCTACGCACCGGATATGTGCGGTGCAGTAACCGGCAGCTTCCGTGCCCAACCCAAACGCATTTACAATGGGGGCAGCAAAAACAAATACGACTGACAAAATGCAGATCGAAATGAGTTCAGAGATAATAACTGTATGCTTTGCACCGGTTATCACCCGCTTTAGTTTTCCGGCACCAATATTCTGCGCCGTATAGGTGGCCTGGGTTGTCAGCAAAGCGCTGGATGAAAGCGTCATGTATGTTTCGATTTTCTGGGCGACAGAGAAAGATGCCGTCATCGCTTCCCCATAGCTGTTGACAGCCCTCTGGATAAAAACAAATCCAAGCGATACACTTAACTGCTGCAACGCCATTGGAAAACCACGTTGCAATGTCAGTCTTGCCAATTTCCACTCAAAAGTAAACTCTTTGGGTTTCCATCGAAATAAGGGATATTTTTTCATCATATAAATAAAAGCAGCTACGCAGGAAGCAATCTGGGCAATATCTGTCGCAACGGCAACCCCTGTTACTCCCATGCGAAAATTACAGACGAATACATTATCCAGTGCGATGTTGATGATACTTGCAATCAGCAGAAAATAGAGCGTTGCCTTACTGTCGCCGATTCCACGCAGAATACCGGCGATGATATTATATCCAAACTGAAACACCAGTCCAAGTGAATATATTTTAAAATAAGTATCTGCCATATTAAGCAGACTTTCCGGCGTAGCAAGGAGATAGCGAAGTGCAAAACGACTGATAATTACACCCGCCGCCGTCGCTACCAGTCCCATACCTGTCATAAGAAGTAAAGAGGAGGACGCCTGACGGCGCATTTTCTCGTCCTCGCCTGCACCGAATAATTGCGAAATCAGAACACAGGCACCGGCAGAGAAACCATTTGCCAAAGCGAGAAAGGCCATGATTAAAACACCGCAGGCTCCAACAGCCGCCAGTGCCGTTTCGCCTGCAAAATTGCCGACAATTATGGTATCCACCGTATTATAGAATTGCTGAAGCAGTAACCCCATGAATACCGGGAACATAAAAGTAAGGATTCCCTTCCATGGCTTGCCTGTGAGCAAGGTTTCATTTGTCATAGACATATCTCCGTTTCAAAAAAAGTGCAGCAGCCATCCAAACCGGGGGACCGTTGCCCATATCGGTCAACTTAGTAAACGATTTCAGCGTCGGTGCGATCTTGATACAATTTCCGGAACTGTTCGGCAATTTTCTCCGGCATATATTTTTCAGAGCCACCGATGGTGTCGCAGACCTGGACAGTGCCAATAAATATATTCTGCTCTTTGCACACCGGGTGCAGCGCCAATACCATAGCTCGCAGGGCGGCTTTATCCATGGAAAGGGGAAGATACGTAGCGCTGGGGTACATGGACAATCCGCCACCGGTAATCAGGATGGCACCCTGTTTTTTGCTGAATTCTTCTCCCAATACCTGCTGAATGCAAGTGTAAGCACCCAGCACGTCCACCTGATAACGCTGTTCCAGAACCTTTGTGTTAATGCCGCCGGACACATCCGCGTCCGCTGCGGTGATACCCACATTGTAGAATAGCACATCCGGTACACCATAAGTCTGTACGGCTTGCTGTATAGCCGCAGCAAGAGAAGTCTGATCGGCAGCATCTGCAACCTGTGTTGCGACATCCAAGCCTTCGCTCTGCATTTCCTGCCGGTAGTCTGCCAAATGTTCAGCACTGCGGCTCATCAGCACCACCCGGAAGCCATCTGCCCCAAACTTGCGGGCAACTGAGTTGCCTAAACCTTTACCTGCGCCAACCACGAAAATTGTTTTTTCCATAATTATTTTTCCTTTCTGTATTCATTTATAAACTTTACTTACAGGGAAGCACCCAATCGCCGGGCTGCTTCCGTTTTCCCTTTGCCCAAAACTTCGCCACGGTTTTTCCAACCCAAATTGCGTTCGTATGTACGATACCATGTGACAGCCTGAGAATAATCGGCTCCGTCTGCTGTCATGAGTAGCACGCTTTCCCGTGGAAATTTACCGTAGCCCAAACATTCCAATTCAGCATACAAGCGGTCTGCAGCTGTTTTCAGAGTTCCGGTAATTGTCCAAAAGTAAAGCGGGGAAGCGAACACAACGACATCACAATCTGCGAAAGCAGAATAAATCTGATCCATGTCATCTTTTTGAGAGCATGGACTGTGTGCGTCCCGTCCTGCTCGCAAGCAACCTTTACAGCTATGGATGTTCATGCCGTCAAGATAAAATTCTTTCACCGAATGACCTGCACTGTGGGCACCCTCTGTAAAGCTGTGAACCAACATTGCGGTGTTTCCATTCTTTCTGACTGCGCCATTGAGAATCAAAATCTTTTTTGCCATGAGTTTCACCACCTTTCTCGTTTACCACCAGCCAAATAAGCTCCGCCCAATTTCAAGCTCTTTGATTGCCTGCATTTCTTCTGCATCCAGGTCAAAATCCAGAACAGAGATGTTTTCTTTCATGTGTTCATAATTCGTAGTTTTGGGAATTACGATAATTCCCTGCTGAACTAAAAATCGCAGAGCAATCTGTGAAACCTTCTTATTATGATTTTTTGCAATCTGTACTAAGGTCTGATTATTCCAAATATTGTTCCGACCACAGGCTAAAGGCGACCAACTTTCAGGCTTTGTCCCAATCTGACATTCCAATTCCCGCAGCTTTTTCTGCTGTCGGAATACATGAGTTTCAACTTGATTAACGGCAGGAATTACCTTGCAGTGATTGACCAAATCCAGATAGCGTTCTTCCATGAAGTTTGAAATACCGATTGCACGAATTTTTCCATCTTTATAATAAGATTCCATAGCACGATAAATCTCACGGACATCGCCTGTAGGTTCATGGATTAACAGCAAATCAATATAATCCATATCTATCCTTTTCAGTGAACTTTCAATGGAACGAAGCGTATCCTGATAACCATGACACCCCCAGAGCTTTGTCGTGATAAACAGCTCTCCTCTGGGTATGCCGGATTTGCGGCAGGCCATGCCTACTTCTCTCTCGTTTCCGTAACATTGTGCCGTATCTATGGAACGGTACCCTGCACGCAGTGCTTCAGCGACACATTTTTCCGTGATTCTTGCCGGTGTCTGATAAGTCCCATATCCGACCATTGGCATTTTGACACCGTTATTTAACGTGACATACTTCATTTTTTGACATCCCTTCTTGCTGTACCTATATTGTAATCCGGAGAGCATTGACATGGAAGCCACCAAAATGTTATAATGGCTTTTAGAAAAATTAAAAACGAGGCGAACTTATGTACAGTCGTGAGCTTTATACTTTTATTGTTGCTGTAGAGCAGGGAAGCTTTTTAAAGGCATCTAAAGAATTGTTCACTACTCCGGCTTCTGTGATGAACCAAATCAACAAATTTGAAGGTCGTATCGGCGTAAAGCTGATTGAAAGAACCAATCAGGGAATAAGCCTGACATCAGCCGGACGCTCTATTTACAAAGAAGCAAAGAGGATTGTAAAAATTACCGAGCAGGCCATATCCCAGGCAAAACAGATAGAGATGAATGAACAACAGGTAATCAGGGTTGGCACATCCATTCTTCGTCCATGCAAAATGCTGATAGAATTATGGTCGGAAATCGATGACGGCTCATGTACAATCCATATTGTTCCTTTTGACGATACCCCGTCAGGGATGGAAACCATGCTTTCTTCTCTGGGAGAACAAATTGACTGCTTCGTAGGGCCATGCGATTCGCTCACATGGAAGGAAAATTACAACATCCTGCAAATAAAGCAGGGAGAGTGTGCGATTGCCGCTCCCAGAAAGCACAGATTATCCAACAAGAAAAAACTGTGCTGGAATGACTTGGACGGTGAAACAATCATGCTGGTAAAGCGCGGCGACTCGCCCGTATTAAACCGGCTGAGAGATGAAATCGAAACCAGCCACCCAAAAATCACGATTTTAGACACACCCCATTTCTATGACACAAATATTTTTAACGAATGTGAGCAAACCGGCTGCCTGATGGAAACATTGGACATATGGGCAGATGTTCATCCGTCTATTGTAACAATTCCGATGATATGGGATTACAAAATGCCCTACGGGATTATTTACGCAAAGCACCCGTCTGAAGCCGTGGAAACATTTGTTGCGAAAATCAAAAAAAGCTTGGAAAAATCATAACCACCAGTTGAACTGGTGGTTTGCACAGGCCCTATAAGGGCCGC
>JAJBVC010000192.1 GCA_020860025.1 Clostridiales bacterium
GAATGTTATCATCTATTGCGTAAACAATCATTTTTCACTGCTTCAAAAAAGTATTTTTGAAAAAAGATTTCCAAATACTGTTTTTGCGGATTTTAAAACGATAAAAAATATGGACGGCAGGGAATTTATCGAAAAAATTATTATTGAGCGGTTTCACGCCGGTATGGTGCTTTGCGGATTTAATTTCCGTTTCGGAAAAAATGCAGGATGGAGTGCGCTCGATATGCGTGAATATCTTGAAAAAAAAGATATTTGGGTGCGTATTTTGGAGCATCTTGATTTTGATAATGAGCCGATTTCCTCTACAAGAATACGCAAGGCGCTTGTTGACGGAAAAATTAAGCAGGCAAACGAAATGCTCGGATATAATTTCACGTATGAAAATGATGTTATTTTCGGCGATAAGCGTGGCAGAACAATTGGCTTTCCCACGGCAAATCAGCATTTGCCCGAGGGACTGACAGTGCCGAAATACGGCGTCTATGAGAGCATTGCATTCGTTGACGGTAAGGCGTATAAAGCTTTTACAAATATCGGAGAAAGACCGACATGGAAAGTTGAGCAGGTACTTAGCGAAACGCATATTTTCGGCTTTGACGGCGACCTTTACGGCAAAACGGTGCGAATTGAGCTTTTAAGATATTTAAGAGGGGAAAAGGAATTTTCATCAGTTGAGGAGTTGAAAAAACAGCTTGAATACGATAAAAGCAGTATTATTTGATTTTGACGAAACATTACAGGACAGAACCGGTGCTTTTGAAAAGTATATGGATACTTTTTTTGCAGAGTTTTGCCCCGATATAAGTGACGATGAAAAAGAAAAAAGAAAAGAGGATATGCGTATTACCGGAAACGGCGGTTACGTTACGCATAACGGCTATGCAAGCCGTGACGAGTGGTTTGAGGATTTAGCTCGTCGGTGGAATTGGGATTGTCCTCTTTCGGGCGCACAGCTTACAGAGCATTATGATACGACCTTCGGCGACCATAATGTTATATTTCCCAATTCAAAAAAGCTCCTCAAAGAGCTGAAAAAAAGAGGCTATACAGTCGGAGTTATAACAAACGGTCCGTCATATCTGCAAAATCATAAAATGGACACAAGCGGATTAAGACCTTACTGCGATATAGTCGTTGTCAGCGGCGACATAGGAATACATAAGCCGGATCCTGAAATTTTCAGATATACGGCAAATAAACTCGGACTCAAAACCGAAGAATGTGTTTATGTCGGCGACCATCCGAAAAACGATATAGAAAGTGCCTTAAAGGCGGGTATGAATGTTATTCGTGTTAATCTCGGATGGTTCAAGGATAAAGAACTGCGACCCGATGTCCCGACAGTCAGTGATATAATTGATGTATTAAAATATGTGTAATTCAAATGCCGATAAGTGTTTATAAGCGATCGGCATTTTCTTTTTTACAGTTGTGCTTTGGTGCAGCCGTTGTTGTTTTATTATAAAACAACAATCAAAAAATTGGAGCGAGTATTAATCCTCACCACTTTGAGCGTTTTATGCTTTAATATATTTTACTCAAAAACGGCTCTGTTTTTTCGATTACCTTAAATGCTATTCCGGACAGGGCAAGCCAAAGCAGTGAAAACGGCAGGCATATCTGCCCCATAATATTAAGCGGAATATTTGAGTAATCCCATACGTGTTCCTTTAAAACAAGGTTGAACATTACGCCGAATACAAATTCAGTCGCCGTAATTATTATCATTCCGGTAAGGCATTTTGTCCAAAAGGGCAGGGTATAATTTTGTTCAATATATACAAAACTGCTCAGCACAATCGCACCTGCGAAGAACATGGAATAATGAGTTCTGCCTCTCCATATTATTTCAATCAGGCAGTAGCCGAAACCACCTAACAGGGCAACAAATAAATAGTGATAAAAATTTCTCATAATTGTATTATTGACTTTTATGTGATACAATAATACAGGAAAATAATGATTAAACGAAGGGCGGGCGAAATATGAAGTTGCCAAATGACGCAAAAAAACTTATTGATATACTGCAAAACGCAGGCTTTGACTCATATGCGGTCGGCGGCTGTGTACGTGACGGATTTATGAACCGTACGTTTGACGATATTGATATTACAACGTCCGCAAGTCCGATTCAGACTGAAAAAATACTTTCTGAAAATGAAATAAAATATATAGAAACAGGCATTAAACACGGTACGGTTACAGCTGTTTTAAACGGCAAAAATTATGAGATTACTACGTTTAGAACAGACGGCGAATATTTAGACAGCCGTCACCCGACAGACGTCAGGTTTGTTACAGATATTTCTGATGATTTGGCACGGCGTGATTTTACAATTAACGCTATGGCATATAATGACGATGTGGGGTTAGTTGATTTATACGGCGGTCGTGACGATTTGTCAAAAAAACTTATTCGTGCTGTCGGCGATGCGGATTTACGTTTTAAAGAGGACGCTCTTCGTATAATGCGTGCCATTCGCTTTGCATCGGTTTTATCGTTTGATATTGAAGAAAATACAGAAAAGGCAATTTTTGCAAATAAGGATTTACTTAAAAACGTATCTGCCGAGCGAATAAACGCAGAGCTTTCAAAGCTTCTTTTAGGCGAAAATGTTTTTAACGTGCTTGTTGAGTACAAGGATATAATAGTAACAATACTGCCTGAAATGCAGGCTATATATAATGTCCCTCAAAATACTAAATGGCATATTTACGATGTTTGGAATCACACGGCAAAGGCTGTTGAAGCTGCGCCGTTGGATATTGCTTTAAGGTATACTATGCTGCTTCACGACATTGGTAAGGGATATGCAAAAACGACTGACGCTAACGGCGTTGACCATTTTAAAGGTCATCAGATAATCAGCGCCGAGTATGCCTCTTCGGCGTTAAAACGGCTTAAAGTGTCCGGCGAAATATATGAGCGTGTTATGGAAATTGTACCGATTCACGATATGCACATAGGTAAGAACAGGAACAAAATTAAAAAGTGGATGTCAAAACTGGGAGTACCTGCTATTCTTGATTTGTGCGAGGTTAAAAAGGCTGATAAGCTTGCGCAAAATCCTGAAATGACTGCTCAGGAGATTGAAAATATCGAGCTTACAAAAAGTATTATCAACGATATTTTAACAAAAGGCGAGCCGTTTACACGAAAGGATTTGGAAATTAACGGCAGTGATTTGAAAAATCTCGGCTATGAGGGAATTGAAATCGGAAAGAAACTTAACGATATACTCGACAAGGTTATTTCACAGGAGCTTGAAAATAAAAAAGAAGTCCTGCTTTCCTACGCAAAACTTAATCATACTTAAATCAAAAAGCGTATAGAAATCTTTAATTGAAATTTTTCTATACGCTTGAAATTTTTAATTGAGACTATGTCGTAAAATATTCAATAAGGGCTTGCCCGTCATTCAACGTGGCAGTTGACATTCTTGCTTAAGTTATAATTTACTTTCTTCGCCGTATTCCTTTGAAAATTCAGTATTTATTTCATCGGGAATAGGAACTCCCATTTCAGTTTCATTATCGGGCTGAACGGTCGGGTTTGAAACCCATGCCGAGTATTTGTTCGTTAAAGACGGGTCAAGCTTGTATTTTCCCTTGTAATTTTTTCGGTGCTTTCTCGTTTTTGACGGAACATTAAAATTGTTACGGCTGTTGATAGTCTGATGGTCATTATTTTTCTGTTCCATTTGCAAACTCCTGTGCTACAGACTTTAAATCCTCAAGCGAATTTATACTTGCTGTGCTTTGGATAATTGATTCCTTTACCGCTTCGGAAAGAGAGTCAAAATATTCCTGCATCTGCGGTGTAAGATTGAATTGTTTTGGCATAAAAAAGAACTCCTTTCAAAACTATTATTTACGAAAAGAGTTCTTTTTATTATTTGAAATATTTGGAATTTTAAATCAGACTGCTGATTATATAATTTGAAACAAGCATTCCTTTTTGAGTAAGGGCAATTTTGTTTTCGCTTTCATTTATATATCCCATATCCGCAAAGTTTTTGTAATCCTTTTTAACGAGCGATTTATCAATTCCTCGGTTAAGACGCAAGCCGAGCATTATTTTTTCCTCGTCGGTACCGCCGATGCCGTCGTCAATGATTTTCATATTTTTATCATAATAAAAGCGTTTGCCGTCTATAAAGGAATGAGCAGATGCGCCGATTCCCAAATACTCATCAAGAAGCCAGTATTTGAGATTGTGACGGCTTTCAAAACCGGGTTTTGAAAAGTTGCTGATTTCATATTGATTAAATTTTAGTTTTTTTAATTCGTCAACGGTTTTAATATACATATCGCTGACTGTATCGTCATCAGGCAGATGAAGCTTGTCCTTCATATCGAAAAAGCGTGTGCCTTTTTCAATTTTCAGCATATATGCGCTAATATGAGTAACGTCAGCTTCTTCAATAAAATCAAATGTTTCATCAAGCGTTTCAATTGTCTGCTTCGGGACTCCGAGCATAACGTCAAGGCTGATATTGGTTATTCCCGCTTTTTTAGCGTCGCTTATTGCCTTTTTAACCATAATTTTATCGGCGACTCTGCCAAGAGCAAAACGCTCCTCGTTTCGTGCGCTTTGCATACCGAGGCTTATTCTGTTTACGCCGAATTTTGCATAGTTGTCAAAATCTCTTTCAAGATTTTTAGACGGATTACATTCAACAGTTATTTCGCAGTCATCCGCAATGTCAAAGTGACTTTTTGCTTCGGAAATGATTTTGCCTATCAGGCGGCTGTTCATAACGGAAGGAGTGCCGCCGCCAAAATAAACAGTATCAAACGAACCCTGATATTTGTCCATTTCAGCTATAAGGGCATCAACGTATTTTTCGGCTGAAGCTTCATCATATTTAACACTGTAAAAATCACAGTAAGGGCATTTTGAACGGCAAAAGGGAATGTGAAAATATAAACCTTTCATAACGTTTATCACACTCCCTTTATTTTCTGTTTGATTATTTTTTTCTGCTTTCGGCTTTTAGTCTTAATGATTTATCAAGAATAGTTTTGCGCAGTCTTATTGATTTAGGCGTAACCTCAAGAAGTTCATCATCCGCCAGAAATTCCATACTCTGCTCAAGCGAAAGAGTAGTAGGCGGAACGAGCTTTAAAGCCTCGTCAGAGCCGCTTGCACGAGTATTTGTAACGTGCTTTTTCTTGCATACGTTGCATACAATATCCTCATCCTTTGCACACTCTCCGACAATCATACCCTCGTATACTTCAACGCCCGGGCCCAAAAAGAGTTTACCACGATCCTGAGTGTTCCAAAGTCCATAGCCTGTAGTGGTTCCTGTTTCGTGAACAACGATAGAACCACGGTTTCTTGTGGCGATGTCGCCCTTGTATTCCTCATAGCCCGCAAAAAGCTGATTCATAATGCCGTTACCGTTAGTGTCTGTTAAGAATTCGCTGCGGTAGCCGATTAAGCCACGTGACGGTATTTTTATTTCCAAATGGGTCATACCTGTTGAGCGTGTGTCCATATTTTCAATTTCGCCCTTGCGTGAGCAAAGCTTTTCCATAACAGTGCCGACATATTCCTCCGGTACTTCGATAATTGCAAGCTCCATAGGCTCAAGCGTTTTGCCGTCGTCACTCTTTTTAAGAATAACCTGCGGACGTGATACCTGAAATTCATAATTTTCTCTTCTCATCGTTTCAATGAGAATTGAAAGGTGAAGCTCGCCTCTGCCCGATACCTTAAAGGTGTCCATTGAATCTGTTTCTTCAACACGCATAGATACATTCGTTTCAACCTCTTTAAAGAGTCTGTCACGCAGATTACGTGAGGTTACGTATTTACCCTCTTTGCCGGCAAACGGCGAGTCGTTTACAATGAAATTCATTGAAATAGTCGGCTCGTCAATTTTTACAAACGGCAGCGGTTCAATATGCTCGGGGTCGCAGGCTGTTTCGCCTATATTTAAATCGGCAACGCCGGCAACGCAGATTAAATCGCCGAAATGAGCCTCTGTACAGTCAGAGCGTTTCAGACCCTCAAACTGATAAATTTTTGAAAAACGTATATTTTCGTTAGTTCCGTCCTGTTTACAAAGCACATACGGAGTGTTTACCTTAATAGTGCCTCGTTCAACTCTTCCGACACCGATTCTGCCAACATAGTCGTCATATTCAAGAGAGGAAAACAGGATTTGCGCAGGCCCATCGCCGTCTCCCTGAGGAGATGGAATATACTCTAAAATAGCGTCAAGAAGCGGTCGCATATCACCGCTTCTGTCATTTGGATTGAGACTTGAATATCCCTCACGTGCGGAAGCATATACAACAGGGAAGTCAATTTGTTCATCGTCTGCACCAAGCTCAATAAATAAATCAAGAACCTCATCAACAACCTCTGACGGCCTTGCACCCTCACGGTCAATCTTGTTTACGACAACAAGAGGTGTTTTGTGAAGACCAAGCGCCTTTTTTAAAACAAAACGTGTTTGAGGCATACAGCCCTCAAATGCATCAACAAGAAGTAAAACGCCGTCTACCATAGTAAGTATACGTTCAACCTCTCCGCCGAAGTCAGCGTGGCCCGGCGTGTCAACAATATTTATTTTGGTGTCTTTATAGTGAATTGACGTATTTTTGGAAAGGATTGTAATACCTCTTTCTCTTTCCAAATCGTTGGAGTCCATAACACGCTCCTGAACCTCTTCGTTCTCACGGAAAATACCGCTTTGGTGCAGCATTTCATCAACGAGCGTCGTTTTGCCGTGGTCAACGTGGGCTATAATAGCAATATTTTTTATATCTTTTCTTATACTCAAAATTCATCACCTGATTTTACTTTTTCAAATCTTAAAAAGGTTTTTCCGTCACGTGTTACAGTTTCTGTAAAATTGCTCAGCGGGCGTACCCAAGTGTCGCCCTTTTCAATATTTTCGTAAACTACAATATCCTGTAAATTTTCGCAGTCCTTTGCTATTGCCGTAACTCTGTAGACGTTACCCTTAAAATGGCGGTATATATCGCCTTTACAAACATTACTCATACGTACCTGCCCGTTACTTTTTAGCAATTTTAAAGCCGTCACGCAGTGCAACGGTGCGGTTGAATACCGGATTCTCCTCGGTTGAATCCTGATCCTTGCAGAAATATCCGTTTCTCATAAACTGATACTTTGCACCGACAGGGCAGTCGGCAAGAGCTTTTTCGGCATAGCCGTATGCTTTTTTGAGCGAATCGGGATTAAGGTTGTCCTTAAAGGATGAAACGCCCTCCTCGTCGCTCGGATTTTCAACATTGAAAAGTCTTTCGTAAAGTCTGATTTCAACAGGCACATTTTCCGCTGCCGAAACCCAGTGAATCGTTCCCTTAACCTTTCTTCCATCGGGAGCGTCGCCGCCGAGTGTTTGCGGGTCGTAAGTGCAGTGAACGCAGCAAACCTCGCCGTTTTCGTCTAAATCATAGCCTGTGCAAGTTACATAATACGCCTTGTAAAGTCTTACCTCGTTACCGACAAAAAGACGGCGGTATTTTTTTATAGGCTCAATCATAAAGTCATTTTTCTCAATCCAAAGCTCTTTTGAAAACGGCATTACTCTTGTTGAGTATTCTGGATGGTCAGGGTGGTATTCGCACTCTATATTTTCAATTTTATCATCGGGATAATTGTCAATAACAAGCTTCAATGGGTCGATAACAGCCATAGCCCTTGGGGAATTTGCACCGAGATTATCACGAACGCAAGCCTCAAGAAGCGCAAAATCAATAACACTGTATGCTTTTGAAACTCCTATTCTTTCGCAAAAATCACGTATAGCCTCAGCAGGATAGCCACGTCTGCGCATTCCGCTGATTGTAGCCATTCTTGGGTCGTTCCAGCCGTCAACAATGCCGTCCTGTACAAGCTTTAAGCATTTACGCTTAGATGTAAGCGTATAGTTCAAATTCATTCTTGCAAATTCAATCTGCCTTGGCTTTTCCCATTCAATAAGCTCGTTTACAAACCAGTCGTAAAGCGGTCTGTGATTCTCAAATTCAAGAGAGCATAAAGAATGTGTTACACGTTCATATGCGTCGGAAAGCGGATGAGCAAAGTCGTACATAGGATAAACGCACCATTTGTCACCCGTTCTGTGGTGGTGAGCATACATAATTCTGTAGATAATTGGGTCACGCATATTGAGATTGGGAGACGCCATATCAATTTTAGCACGAAGCACCTTAGAACCTTCGGGGAATTCACCATTTGTCATACGCTCAAAAAGGTCGAGGTTTTCTTCGATACTTCTGTCTCTGTACGGCGAATTTTTACCTGGCTGTGTCAATGTTCCACGATATTCTCTTATTTCATCAGGCGTAAGGTCGCAGACGTATGCTTTTCCTTTTTTAATGAGCTTTATTGCACATTCATAAATAAAGTCGAAATAGTCCGAAGCATAGTAAACATTGTCCCACTCAAAGCCGAGCCACTTAATATCCTCTTCTATTGCATCAACGTATTCCGTATCCTCTTTAATCGGGTTAGTATCATCAAATCTTAAATTGCATACGCCGTTGTATTTTTCTTTTACGCCGAAGTTAATGCATATTGCTTTTGCATGACCGATATGCAGATAACCGTTAGGTTCGGGAGGAAAACGTGTTTGAATACTTTTGTATTTTCCCTGAGCCAAATCCTCGTCAATGAAGTCGTGAATGAAATTGGAATATTCTTTTGTTTCCTCTGATTTTTCATTAAGCTGTGCCATTATTTCTCCTCCTTATAAAAAGCGATTGCATTATCAATTCTTTTCTGTACTCGTTCATTTCCAAGCAGTGCCGTAATTGCAAAAAGGTCGGGAGTGTTTGTCCTGCCTGTCAAAGCAACACGAATTATTGTAGATACATCGCCGACATGACCTTCAAATTTATCGGGCTCCTGCTTAAATTCCTTAACATTCGGAGTACAGCCGACAGGGGCGCATATGCTTTTGATTTTTTCAAACCAAGCGTCTTTATCATCATTCAAATCAACAATATCCTTGTAAAGTTCAAGAACCTTGATTGCAAGCGACGGTGTTGCATTGCCGCAAAGCTCGTAATTTTCTTTAAAGGTTTCATCATACATATATGAAATATAATCGGGAATGTCAGACCATTTTGAAATATCCTTTCTCGGCTTTTTATTGCCACGGTCAATATTTAAAACAGCTTTTGCATATTCCTCGTCATTTGCATATAACCGAGCAAGTGTCGGGCAAAATTCCTTTGCCCATTCGTTTGATTTTTCAAAAACTTCGTCAGACGTCATTTGGCTTATAACATTTTTTGAAACGTCAATGAGCTTTGCCATATCGAAAAGTGCGCCCGAAACGCTTATCTTTTTAAGGTTGAACGGAAATTCGCTTATCGGAGCCGTTTTGTTAGCTCTGCGCCAATCCTCAAAGTTACTGTTTAGTAATGTCAAAATATATTCGCAAACGCTTTCCTGAGGAAATCCCTGCTCAATATAGTAGGAAACCGCCGCTTCGGGGTCTTTTCTTTTGGAAAGCTTACGCTTTCCGCCGTTTTCCTCTTTCATAATAGGGGAAACGTGAGCGTATTTGACGCTTTTGAAGCCGAGCATTTTGAAAAGCTGTATGTGAAGCGGCATACTTGCAATCCATTCGTCGCCTCTGATTACGTGAGTTGTTCTCATTAAATGGTCGTCAACAGCGTGGGCAAAATGATATGTCGGAATACCGTTTGCCTTTAAAAGTACGATGTCAATTACATTTTCAGGCATTTCAATTTTGCCTTTTATCAAATCCTCAAAAACAACCTTTCCCTCAGTGTTTACGGGAGTTTTAAGGCGTAGTGTCCACTCTGAACCGCTGTCTATTTTTGCCTTTACCTCATCAAAGGTCAAGTTGCGGCATTTCGCATATTTTCCGTAGTAGCCCTTTATAGGCTCTCCGTCCTGAGCCGCACGAATTTCGTCAAGCTCTTCAGCTGAGCAAAAGCACGGATAGGCAAGTCCTTTTTCAACCAAATCTTTTGCATATGCGTGATAGATGCTTTCTCTTTGGCTTTGAATATATGGGCCGTAGTCGCCTATTTGAGTCGAGTCTGATATAACGCCCTCGTCATTGATTATTCCGTATGTTTTAAGACCGTTCAGCATAACCTCAACGGCACCGTCTACTTTCCTTTTTTGGTCTGTATCCTCTATTCTTACATAAAAAGCGCCGTTTGTCTGCTTAGCCGTAAGGTAAGCCGCCATACACGTAAAAAGATGTCCGAAATGAAGATAACCCGTAGGACTTGGAGAAAATCTTGTAACTCTTGCGCCTTCCTTTAAATTTCTCGGAGGATAAAGAGCTTCATAATCGTCAGGTGTTTTTGTAATCTGTGGAAACAAAAGGCTTGCCAATGCTTTATAATCTGTCATAATTTCACCTATATCTATATACATTATTAAAGACGATACAGTTTATGTCGAATTTAAGTTCGTCTTTTTTGCCTGTCAAAAATATACAGGCGTTATTTCCTATAAAAAATACATAATATTATCTCACATCTTTAAGAATTATTCAATAT
>JAJBVC010000073.1 GCA_020860025.1 Clostridiales bacterium
AGACGGAACAACCGGACTTAAAATATACAATCGCTTTGATCGCCGAAATGATATTGAACTTTTACTCATTGACCCTGAAAAAAGAAAAGATGCGACCGAGCGGGCTAAAATGATAAACGAAAGTGATATAACATTTTTGTGTCTTCCCGACGCAGCTTCAAGAGAAGCGGTATCGCTTGTTAAAAATGATAATGTTAAGATTATTGACACTTCAACGGCTCACAGGACTCTTCCCGATTGGGCTTACGGCTTTCCCGAGCTTAGCAAACAGTTAAGAGAAAAAATTGAAACAAGCAAAAGAATAGCCGTTCCCGGATGCTATGCAAGCGGTTTTAACTCAATAGTATTCCCTCTTATAAAGAGCGGTATGATTACTCCCGATTATGATGTTACCTGCTTTGCGCTGAGCGGTTACAGCGGTGCAGGTAAAAAAGGCATTGCTCAATACGAAGATGAAAACAGAGATAACGAGCTTGACTCGCCGAGAATTTATGCGCTTTCTCAGGAGCATAAGCACCTAAAAGAAATGAAAGCGATAAGCACTCTCAGCAAAGAGCCTTGCTTCTCACCTATTATCTGTGATTATCCGCAGGGAATGGTAGTTTCTGTTCCGCTTTTCACCGATAAAATGACAAAAAAGTATACTGTAAACGACATTTACGAAATGTTTTCACATCACTATGACGGCTCGGATATTGTAAAAGTCCGAAGACCCGGCTATACAGAAAATATGGTCGGTTCAAACAATTTTGCCGACCGTGACGATATGGAAATAGAAATTCACGGAAATGACGACAGAATTCTCATTACATCTCGCTTTGACAATCTCGGCAAGGGAGCGTCGGGCGCCGCTATTCAGTGCATGAATATTGCAATGGGAATTGATGAAAAAACAGGTTTAAATATAGGAGAATAACCTTATGAAATATATTGAAGGCGGTATTTGTGCCGCAAAAGGATTTAAAGCAAGCGGAACATACTGCGGAATTAAAAGGCCCGCAAACGATACGCCGGATACAAAGCATAAAAACGATATATGTCTTTTTGCGTGCGACGTTTTATGCGACACTGCGGCTGTATACACTCAAAACAAGGTCAAAGGCGCACCTATAATCGTTACAAAGAAAAATCTTGAAAAATCAAATAACAAAGCGCTTGCTGTTATTGTAAATTCAAAAAATGCAAACACCTGCAACACCGACGGAATCGAAAAGGCAAACGAAATGTGCGCTCTCGTTGCAAAGGAAATGAACATTCCAAAGGAACAAGTTATTGTTGCATCGACAGGCGTTATCGGTCAGGTGCTGCCTATAGAGCCGATAAGAAACGCTGTACCAACGCTTGTTAAAGAACTTGACTACGGTAAAAATCTTGAAGCCGCTACTGCGATAATGACTACAGATACGGTTAAAAAGGAATATGCCGTTGAATTTGAAATCGGCGGTACCGTTTGCAGGCTCGGCGGTATGGCAAAGGGCAGCGGAATGATTCACCCAAATATGGCGACGACGCTTAACTTTATTACAACAGACTGCGCAATTTCTCAAGAACTGATGCAAAAGGCTTTATCTGATATAGTTAAAGTCACTTATAACTGTCTTGTAATAGACGGCGATACGTCAACAAACGATATGGTTTCGCTTATGTCGTCGGGTCTTGCCGAAAACGAGAAAATCACCTGCGAGGGAGAAGCGTATGAAATATTCAAAACGGCTCTTTATGAGGTTATGATGAATATGACACGTATGCTCGCAAAGGACGGAGAAGGCGCTTCAAAGCTTCTTGAATGTATTTGTTCCAGCGCTCCCGACAAGGACACAGCGATTGCTGTTGCAAAGCAGGTTGTAGGCTCAACGCTCTTTAAATGCGCTATGTTCGGTGAAGACGCAAACTGCGGTCGTATTGCCTGCGCAATCGGATATACAGACGCTGAATTTGATATTGAAAAGATTGAAATTGATTTAAAATCCGACAAAGGAACAGTAAGCGTTTTCAAAAACGGCTACAGCGTTGATTTTTGTGAGGAAAAGGCTGCTGAAATTCTTTCCTCGGATGAAATAATTATACTAATCAATATGAACCAGGGAGAAGAAAGCGCTACAGCCTGGGGCTGTGATATGACTTACGATTATGTAAAAATCAACGGCGATTACAGAACTTAATAATAACATAAATTTTAGACGGAGGTTACTTATGGATAATATTAACAATGCTCAAAAGGCGGAAATACTTGCACATGCATTGCCAAATATACAGATGTACCGAAAAAAAACAATCGTTGTTAAATATGGTGGCAACGCTATGATAAACGAAGAACTCAAAGCCGCTGTTATGCACGATATTGTTCTTCTTACAACTGTGGGAATAAAGGTTGTACTCGTTCACGGCGGCGGCCCTGCGATTAACGAAACTCTAAGCAAAATGAATATCGAAAGTAAGTTTGTCGATGGATTAAGAGTTACAGACAAGGATACTGTGGACGTTGTTCAAATGGTGCTTGCCGGTAAGGTCAACAAGGATTTAGTATGTGAAATCGGCAATCTCGGCGGTCACGCAATCGGTCTTTCCGGTATGGATGGAAATATGATTGAATGTAAAGCGCTTGACAGCGAGCACGGCTATGTGGGCGAAATCGTAAACGTAAATATGGAGGTTGTCGAGGAAGTGCTGGCACACGGCTTTATCCCCGTCATTTCCACTATCGGATATGACAAGCAGGGCAACTGCTACAATATCAATGCGGACACTGTTGCCGCTGCGGTTGCGGGCGCACTCGGTGCCGAGGCTTTAGTCTCAATGACCGACATTGTAGGACTTCTTCGTGATAAAAACGATGATTCAACGCTTATTCACAGAGTCTATATTTCAGACACGCCTGCACTTATTGCAGAGGGAATAATCAGCGGCGGAATGATACCTAAAATCGATTCAATGACGCAGGCTATCAGACAAGGCGTAAAAAAAGCATTTATAATTGACGGACGTGTTCCCCACTCCATTCTTATGGAGCTTTTAACTGACGAAGGTATGGGAACGATGTTCAGAAGCAGGTGATAAGATGGATACTAAAGAATTAGACAGCGAGTACATTGCCCATTCATACGCAAGATTTGACGTTACGCTTACAAAAGGCAGCGGTTCAACGCTTTACGACGACGAGGGCAAGGCTTATATAGATTTCGGTTCGGGAATCGGCGTAACGGCATTCGGCATAGGCGACAATGAGTGGAAGGCTGCCGTTGAAATGCAGCTTGACAAGGTTCAGCACGTAAGCAATTTATATTACACCGAACCGTGTGCAAGACTTGCTAAAATGCTTTGCGAAAAAAGCGGTATGAAAAAAGTATTTTTCGGCAACAGCGGTGCCGAAGCCAACGAGGGCGCAATTAAATTTGCAAGAAAATATTCGTATGATAAATACGGCTCCGGCAGGTCTACAATAATTACGCTTGAAAACTCATTTCACGGCAGAACTATAACCACATTAGCAGCAACAGGTCAGGATAAATTTCACACAATATTCGACCCGTTTACTCCCGGATTCAAGTACTGCCCCGCCAACGATATTAAGGCAATAAACGAAATGGCAAGCGATGATGTTTGCGCTATTATGTTTGAATGTGTTCAGGGCGAGGGCGGAGTAAATAACCTTGACTATGAATTTGTTAAAGAGATTGAAAAAATCGCTGCCCAAAAAGATATTTTGATGGTAGTTGACGAGGTGCAGACAGGTAACGGCAGAACAGGAAAATATTTTGCATATCAGCACTTCGGTATAACTCCGGACATAGTTTCAACGGCAAAAGGTATGGCAGGCGGACTTCCTATGGGCGCCGTACTTCTCGGCGAAAAGCTAAAGGACACTGTAACGGCAGGCAGTCACGGCTCAACATTCGGCGGTAATCCCGTTTGTGCGGCAGGAGCTTGCTCGATAGTATCAAGAATAGACGATGAATTTCTTGATGACGTTTGCAAAAAAAGCGATTACATCAAGGAGTTTTTATCGAATGTAAAAGGCGTTAAATCAATCAGCGGAATGGGACTTATGCTCGGAATAGAAACAGAAAAAAATGCCGCTGAAGTTGCAAATGAGTGTCTTAAAAACGGACTGCTTGTTCTAACGGCAAATACAAAAATACGTCTTCTCCCCGCTCTTAACATAACAATGTGCGAGCTTGACAGAGGATTGAAAATTTTGAAAGAGGTAATTGAAAAATGAAGCATTTACTAAAATTACAAGACTTAAATCAAAACGATATTTTGGACATACTAAACCTTGCAGACCAGCTTAAATACGAGGTTAAACATTCTATTGAGCATCATCACCTAAAAGGAAAAACTCTTGGTATGATTTTCCAAAAAAGCTCTACACGTACAAGAGTAAGCTTTGAAACAGGAATGTATCAGCTCGGCGGTCAGGCACTCTTTCTTTCAAACCGTGATTTACAAATAGGACGTGGCGAGCCGATTGAGGACACCGCAAGAGTTCTTTCACGTTACCTTGACGGAATTATGATACGTACATTTGAGCAAAAAGAGGTTGAGGATTTGGCTAAATACGGCTCAATTCCGATTATAAACGGACTTACCGATTACTGCCATCCTTGCCAGGTGCTTGCCGATTTAATGACTATACGTGAGTATAAAAAAAGCTTTGACGGTCTTAAATTCTGCTTTATAGGCGACGGAAACAATATGGCGAACAGTCTTATAGTCGGTGCAATTAAAATGGGAATGAGCTGTGCTGTTGCCTGCCCCAAAGGTTATGAGCCTGACACTAAAATTATGGAATGGGCATATGAAAACGGCGACTTTATGTGCAGTGACGATATTCTTGCCTGTGCTGAAAATGCCGATATTCTTTATACAGACGTATGGGCTTCAATGGGTCAGGAGGCTGAAAAGGCTCAAAGAGAAAAGATTTTCAAAGGCTTCCAGATAAATGACGATGTAATGGCTGTGGCAAAGGATGACGCAATGGTGCTTCATTGCCTGCCGGCTCACAGAGAAGAGGAAATTACGGCTAAAGTTTTTGAAGAGCATGCCGATGAAATTTTTGACGAGGCTGAAAACAGACTGCACGCTCAAAAAGCAGTTCTTGTTAAATTGTTGGGATAATTATGGAAGATAAAAAAGTTTACATCTGCCTTGCTGACGGCAGTATATTTGAGGGGAAAAGTTTCGGTGCATCGGGCGAAGTTTTGGGTGAACTCGTTTTTACGACAGGTATGTGCGGTTATATTGAAACGCTGACCGACCCGAGTTATTACGGTCAGATTGTAATGCAGACGTTTCCGCTTATAGGAAACTATGGTTTCATTGACGAGGACGCCGAAAGTCCATCGTCAGCGGTAAGCGCTTATATAGTTCGTGAATACTGTGAAAATCCGTCAAATTTTCGCTGTGGTGAAACTCTTGACGAATATCTTAAAAAGAACAATATTGTCGGAGTTTTTGATGTTGACACACGTGAAATTACAAAAATTATACGTGAATCGGGCGTAATGAATGCACTTATTACAAGCGACCCGTCTAAAATTGACTATGATAAAATCGACAGCTATTTGATTAAAGACGCTGTTAAGTCCGTATCAATAACCAAACCGTCGATGAGCCCTTCAAGTGAGCATAAATATAACGTGGTGCTGATTGATTACGGCACTAAAAGCAATATTATAAGAGAGCTTAACAACCGTGGCTGTAATGTGGCTGTTGTTCCTTACAACACTAAGGCTGAAGATATTTTAAATCTTAATCCCGACGGAATAATGCTTTCAAACGGCCCGGGCAACCCTGAAGAAAATATTGACGCTATAAACGAGCTTAAAAAGCTAATCGGGAAAAAACCGATTTTTGCAATTTGCCTCGGACATCAGCTTTTAGCACTTTCTCAAGGTGCAAAGACGACTAAACTGAAATACGGTCATCGTGGTGTGAACCAGCCTGTTAAAAATCTTGAAACGGGCAGAACCTTTATATCTTCTCAAAATCACGGATATGCTGTTGTTAACGATACCGTTGAAAAAGCGGGCGGAACAATAAGCTACGTAAACGCAAACGACAATACGTGCGAGGGAATTGATTATAAAGATAAGATGGCTTTTTCGGTTCAATTTCACCCTGAGGCATGCTCAGGCCCTCACGATACACGTTTTATTTTTGACAAATTTATTGATATGATGGGAGGTAACAAGTAATGCCTCTTAATAAAGATATTAAAAAAGTTCTTGTTATAGGTTCGGGCCCTATCGTTATAGGTCAGGCGGCGGAATTTGACTATGCCGGCGCTCAGGCTTGCCGTGTTCTCAGAGATGAGGGAATAGAGGTTGTTCTCGTAAACTCAAACCCCGCTACTATAATGACGGACAAGGCGCTTGCAGACCATATCTATCTTGAACCGCTCACAGAGACTACCGTTAAAAGGATTATTGAAAAAGAGCGTCCCGATTCAATTCTTTGCGGTCTCGGCGGTCAAACAGGACTTACTATCGGTATGCAGCTTGCAAAGGACGGCTTTCTTGATAAAATGGGCGTTAAGCTTTTGGGCACCGACGCTGAGGCCATTGATAAAGCTGAAGACCGAGAGATGTTCCGTGACACTATGGTTAAAATCGGTCAGCCGGTTGTACCGAGCGATATTGCATATACTCTTGAGGACGCTGAAAAAATAGCCGATGAAATAGGTTATCCTGTAATAATTCGACCTGCGTTTACTCTCGGCGGTGCAGGCGGCGGAGTTGCGTATAACAAAAACGAGCTTGACATTATTGCCAAAAACGGACTTATGCTCTCCCCTATTACACAGGTACTTGTTGAAAGATATATAGCAGGCTGGAAAGAAATTGAATTTGAAGTAATGCGTGACCACGCCGGAAATGTTATCGCTGTCTGTTCTATGGAAAACTTCGACCCTGTTGGAGTTCATACAGGCGACAGTATCGTAATTGCTCCCGCCGTTACGCTTTCAGATAAAGAATACCAAATGCTTCGCTCTGCGTCCCTTGACATAATTACAGAGCTTGGCATAGAGGGCGGATGTAACTGCCAGTTTGCGCTTAATCCCGAAAGCTTTGAATATTCTGTAATCGAAGTTAATCCGAGAGTATCACGTTCATCGGCACTTGCATCAAAGGCTACAGGTTATCCTATTGCAAAGGTGACGACAAAAATTGCCCTCGGCTACACTCTTGACGAAATCAGAAACGACATTACAGGTAAGACCTGCGCCTGCTTTGAACCTACACTTGATTACGTTGTTGTTAAGCTGCCGAAATGGCCTTTTGATAAATTTGTGAACGCTTCAAGAAAACTCGGCACTCAAATGAAGGCTACAGGCGAGGTTATGAGCATCGCTCCAAGCTTTGAGATGGCAATAATGAAAGCCGTAAGAGGTGCGGAAATCGGACTTGATACGCTGAATAATAAAACGCTTGACGGCGTTGATATTAAAGAAAAACTGCACGACCAGGACGATATACGCTTATTTACTGTATTCAAAGCGTTAAAGCAAGGTATTTCTGTAGATGAGATTCACGAAATCACGATGATTGATGAGTGGTTTTTATACAAGCTTCTCAACCTTGCAAACTATGAAAAGGAAATTGAAAACAAGCCTATATCAAAAGAGCAATATATAAAGGGCAAAAAGCTTGGCTACACCGACAGTGCACTTGAAAAAATCAGCGGCGGCAGTCTTGCTTTTCACCACAACTGCGTATACAAAATGGTTGACACGTGCGCAGCCGAATTCAAGGCTGAAACTCCTTATTTTTATTCGACTTATGACGAACACTGCGAGGCAAGAAGTCTTGAAAGTTCCGGCAAAGAAAAAATTATAGTTCTCGGCTCGGGCCCTATTCGTATCGGTCAGGGCATTGAATTTGACTATTCGTCGGTTCACTGCGTATGGACTTTGAAAGAGCTTGGCTATGAGGTAATACTTATTAACAACAACCCCGAAACTGTTTCAACAGACTTTGACACAGGCGACAGACTTTACTTTGAGCCTTTGACGAACGAAGATGTTATGAATGTCATAAAGGCTGAAAATCCAATCGGCGTTGTTGTTGCTTTCGGCGGCCAGACCGCTATTAAGCTGACAAAATTTCTTGATAACAACAATATTACAATTTTCGGCACAAGCGCTCAGTCTATTGATGTTGCGGAAGACAGAGAAAAATTCGATGCTTTGCTCGAACGCTTCAATATTTCAAGACCTAAGGGCGAAAGCGTGATGACTTTGAACGAAGCGCTTGCGGCGGCAAACCGTCTCGGTTATCCCGTTTTGCTTCGTCCGTCTTATGTAATCGGCGGTCAAAATATGACAATAGCGTATACGAATGACGACGTTGAGCAATATATGCAAATAATTCTTTCCCAAGGAATTGAAAATCCTGTACTTGTTGACAAGTATATGATGGGAACAGAGCTTGAGGTTGACTGCATTTCAGACGGAAAAGATGTATTAATCCCGGGTATAATGGAGCATATTGAGCGTGCAGGCGTTCATTCGGGTGATTCAATCGCCGTATATCCGCCGTATAATCTTAATGATATGATGCTTGAAAAAGTATGCGAGGTATCGCAAAACCTTGCTCTTTCGCTCGGAACAAAAGGGCTTGTAAACATTCAATATCTTATTTATCAAAACGAGCTTTATGTTATTGAAGTAAATCCGAGAGCGTCACGAACAATTCCTTATATAAGCAAGGTTACAGGCATTCCGATGGTTGAACTTGCAACTAAAATTATGGTTGGCGCAAAGCTCGAAGACCTCGGCTACGGCACAGGTCTTTACAGAACTCCGCCGTATTTTGCAGTTAAAGTCCCTGTATTCAGCTTTGAAAAGTTAAATGATGTTAACTCAAAGCTCGGCCCTGAAATGAAGTCTACAGGCGAGGTACTCGGCGTTGGTAAAAATCTTATTGAGGCATTATTCAAAGGACTTGTTTCAGCCGGATTTAAAACTGATTTTCATAAGAAAGACAACAATGCCGTACTTATTACTGTTACTAAACAGGACAGGTTTGAAATCGTTAATCTTGCTAAAAAGCTCGATGATTTGGGAGCAAAAATTTGGGCAACGCCCGAAACGGCAAAAGCGATTGAAAGTCTTGGAATAGAGGTTTCTGTTGTAAACAAGCTTCGTGAAGATAACTCAATTATGGAGCTTATTGAATCGGGTCAGCTTAACTACATCGTATACACCGGAAAAAGTGATAAGAATTCTATTGCGGATTACATTAAGCTGCATAACAGAGCAAATCAACTTGGCATTGCGACAATCACATCGCTTGATACCGCAAACGCTGTTGCTGACATTATCGCTTCACGTTATAAGGAAACAAATACTGAGCTTGTTGACATTAACAATATGAGAAAGGATAAGGGCATCCTTAAATTTTCAAAAATGGAAGGCACAGGCGATGATTATATTTTCTTTAACAATCAGTGCCAAATTATCACCTGCCCCGAAAGTTTTGCCATTGAATTCAGCGACAGGCATCACGGTATAGGCGGCGACGGTATAGTTCTTCTTGAGGAAAGCAATATTGCCGATGCTAAAATGCGTATTTTTAACATTGACGGCTCCGAGGGAAAAATGGCAGGCAATTCAATTCGCTGTCTCGGCAAATTCCTTTACGATAATAACATTGTTAAAAAAGAGCATATGACTATCGAAACCGCTTCGGGTATAAAATCGCTCTCTCTGTTTACGAGAAACGGCAAGGTATCGTCTGTAACGGTCGATATGGGAAAAGCTCAGCTCAGTCCCGAAAAAATTCCCGTTATGCTTGATGATGAAAAAATAATTGACAAAGCTGTAAAAATCGGCGACAAGGAATATAAAATCAACTGCTGTTCCGTCGGAAATCCGCACTGCGTTGTTTTTGTCGATAATGTTGACAAGGTTGACTTGAATTCGGTAGGCCCGCAATTTGAAACGGCTCAAATATTCCCAGAAAGAATAAATACAGAATTTGTCCGTGTTGTAAACTCAAATACGCTTAAAATGCGTGTTTGGGAGCGTGGAAACGGCGAGACGCAGGCTTGCGGTACAGGCGCCTGTGCAGCTGTAATATGCGCTGTTGAAAACGGATATTGCAACAAGGGCGAGAATATCACCGTGAAGGTCAAGGGCGGAGATTTGATTGTCAACTATACTGATGAAAAAGTAACGCTGACCGGCGACTGTCATCTTGTATATAAAGGCGAAATAGAATATTAAACGTGTCGTCATAATAAAGACGATAAAATGTTAAAGACCGGGCAATTGCCCGGCCTTTTTAGTCTGTCGAAAAAGTCCGATCCATCATTTGAAAACAGTTTTTTCTACAAACTGACATAATATATATTTTATTTTTTCTCTTTTTTTACCTTCATAAATTGATTTTGCTATTACTTCGTACCTCCTATTGTTTATAACATGTACGTCTATTTTAATACGTAC
>JAJBVC010000182.1 GCA_020860025.1 Clostridiales bacterium
GTCGGTGGAAAGGCGTCGGTGCCTATGCCGATTTTGAGCTTTTTTTCCAACTGCTGTAACCTCAATTTCATATGATTATTTTTCTATAATATCACAAAATTGCTATTGTGTAAATACATTGTAAAATTTTTAAAAATCAGGTGATGTTTAAGTTAAATTATCCCAAAAAGTACTTGATTATAATTGAATGATATTTTATAATAAATTAAACTAACATTTATACGGGAGGAATTATGGCGCAGAAGTATTCGGTTTCACTTGACAAAATTATTGATTTTCATAAGCTTGAAGTTGTATATTTACCGAAAAAAGCAGATGAAATATTGATAACAACAAGCGAAATAAATCGTCCCGGTATTGTTTTGACCGGTTATACTGATTATTTTGACCCACTCAGAATCCAAATTCTCGGCTGGACAGAGCTTGGATTTATGCGTAATATGAGCGATGAGGAAAGGGATAAGGCTCTCGGATATTGGCTCAGTTTAAAGCCTGCCGCAGCTGTTATTACAAGAGGACTTGATATTCCCGATTATTTCATAAATGCCTGTAAAAAATATGAAGTTCCGCTTCTTAAAACCGATGAGGAAACATCGCCGTTTTTGGCAGCTCTTATTGCTTATCTTAATACAGAGCTTGCGCCACGTATTACAAGGCACGGTGTGCTTGTTGAGGTTTACGGCGAGGGCGTTCTTATTACAGGTGAAAGCGGTGCCGGCAAGAGTGAGGCAGCCATTGAGCTTATTAAAAGAGGTCACAGACTTATTGCCGACGATGCGGTTGAAATACGAAGAATTAACGATAAAACGCTGATGGGAAATTCACCGAGTAATATACGTCATTTTGTTGAACTCAGAGGTATAGGAATTATTGACGCAAGAAGAATTTTCGGTATGGGTGCTGTTAAGCCTAATGAGAAAATTGATATGGTAATTCAGCTTGAAGCGTGGGATTCGACGAAGGCTTACGACCGTTTGGGACTTGATAATGAATATGCAACTATACTTGATGTTAAAGTGCCTGTTATCACAGTTCCGATTACACCGGGTCGTAATCTTGCAGTCATTGTTGAAACTGCAGCTATGAACAATCGTCAGAAAAAAATGGGCTATAATGCCGCCAAGGATTTGATGGAAAGTCTTGGTATGGACGATGTTCAGCCGGTTGATAAAGAAGTTGAAATTTACCAAAACTAAGCAAGGAGAAATAAATATATGTATTCAGTTGGTATTGATTTGGGAGGAACAAATATTGTTTCGGCAGTTGTAAATGATAAATATGAGATTATCGCATCGTCAAAAACACCTACAAACAGTTCGAGGACTGCCGAGGAGATTTTTGACGATATTGCCGAAATTACTTTTGATGCAATAAAAAAAGCGGGTCTTACTATGGAAGACATTGAAAGTATAGGACTCGGCACACCCGGTACTGTAAACGCAGAAGGATATATTGAATTTGCAAATAACCTTGCTTTTAATAATGTACCTGCAAAGCAGATGCTTATTGACCGTCTTGGCAATAATAATGTGTATATTGAAAATGACGCTAACTGTGCAGCTCTCGGTGAGGCTTATGCCGGCTGTGGAAACGGAGCTAAGGATTTTGTCGCCGTTACACTTGGAACAGGTGTCGGTTCGGGCGTTATTGTTGACGGCAAGATTGTAAACGGTGTAAACTATGCGGGCGGCGAATGCGGTCATATGGTTATCGTTCTTGACGGAGAGCAATGCTCGTGCGGACGAAAGGGATGTTGGGAGGCTTATGCGTCTGCAACGGCTTTAATAAGGCAGACTAAAATGGCTATGGAAGAATACCCCGATTCGCTTATGCACAGGATTGCAGAGCAGGAGGGTAAGGTTTCCGGACGAACGGCGTTTGATGCAATGCGTCTCGGCGATATTGCCGGTATTAAGGTTGTAGACAAGTATATAAAATACGTTTCCTGCGGACTTATCAATCTCGTTAATGCGCTTCAGCCTGAAGTCCTTTGCGTTGGCGGCGGAATTTGTAACGAGGGCGAAACCCTTATGAAACCACTAAGAAGATTTGTCCAGGCGGAAAGATATTCAATACACAGTAAAATTCAGACAAAAATTGTCAGAGCGGAGCTTGGCAACGACGCAGGTGTTGTCGGTGCCGCAATACTCGGCAAGGTAAAAAACTGATTTGGTGATTATTTGGAAAATATAATAGAGCTTTGTAAAAAATTCAAATGCGCTTACGCCGAAAACGAATCAATGAGCCTGCATACTACCTTTAAAATAGGCGGTAATGCAAGGCTTATCGTTTATCCTCAAAGTGCTCTGCAGGTAAGCGAGTTTGTACGTCTTGCCAAAAAAGAAAATATACGTCTTATTGCAGTCGGAAACGGTTCAAATCTTCTTGTTGCGGATGAGGGGATAGACGCCTGTGTTATGATTTTGGGTAAAGATATGGCTGAAATCAGACTTGAGAAGGACGACGTTATATTTGCCGAGGCAGGCGCAAAACTTCAGTCCTTATGCCGTTTTGCACTTGAAAACAGTCTGACCGGTCTTGAATTTGCATACGGAATACCCGGCTCGTGCGGTGGCGCTGCTTTTATGAACGCAGGTGCTTACGGTGGAGAAATGAAAGATGTTCTTTTTAAATGTGAGCATATTGATGAAAACGGCGATACCGGATTTTTATGTGGCGATGATTTAAAACTTGCCTACCGTCATTCCGCTTATTATGATAACGGCTGTATCATTACGGGACTGTATCTTAAACTTAAAAAGGGCAATAAGCAGGAGATAAAATCGAAGATGGATGATTTTATGTCACGCAGAAAGGCTAAACAGCCGCTTGAATTTCCGTCTGCCGGCTCAACATTTAAACGACCGGAGGGCTATTTTGCAGGTGCGCTTATTGAAGAATGTAATCTGAAAGGCAAAGCTGTCGGCGGTGCTAAGGTCAGCGAAAAGCACGCAGGCTTTGTAATAAATAACGGTGGCGCAACTTGCCGAGATGTGCTTGATTTGTGTCAAATTTGCAGTGATACGGTCTACAGTCAAAAAGGCGTAAGACTTGAAATGGAAATAAGAGTTACAAAATAAAACACAGATGTTTTGCTAACTTTTATAATAGATATAAAACTACTTTTAGTGTGGTGACAGATATGGATAAAAAAAAGGAACTAATAGTATTAACAGGTGTAAGCGGTGCAGGTAAATCCACAGCGATGGGATTTATGGAGGATGTCGGATATTATTGTATTGATAATATGCCTCCAGAGCTTATGGCGACATTTATAGGCTTACTTGCAAAGGGCGATGAATACCCAAAGGTTTCCATCGTTGCCGATGTGCGTTCAAGTCATATATTTGAACAGCTTCTTACCGGTATATCAAATGTTGAAAAATACGGATATAATGTAAAAGTAGTTTATCTTGATGTAAACGACAGCGAGGCGCTAAAGCGTTACAAGCTGACAAGAAGAAAGCATCCTTTTTCAGATAAATTCAACGGCAATATTCAAGATGCTATAAAGTATGAAAAAGATATTCTTGCTCCGTTGAGACTTCGTGCGGATTATATTATTGATACGTCTGATTTAACATCTCCTAAGCTTCGTAAAAGGCTTACGGAAATTCTCCTTGGCGGTGACAAGGAGGTTATGAATATTCATTGTATGTCATTCGGATTTAAGTACGGTGTGCCGTCCGAGGCTGATTTTGTGGTTGATGTACGCTGTCTGCCGAATCCGTACTGGCTTGAACCGCTTCGTGCTAAAACAGGTCTTGATAAAGAGGTCGTTGATTACGTATTTGCTTTTGACGAATCAAATGAACTGTTAAATAAGCTGATTGACCTTTTGGATTTTTTAAATCCTCTTTATATCAAAGAAGGCAAAAGCTCCATTGTATTTGCAATCGGCTGTACGGGAGGAAAGCATAGGAGCGTTGCGTTTGCGGAAGCGCTTAAAGAACATTTTTCAAAGAAATGGGATAATGTTACGGTGAATCACCGTGATATTGAGCGGTGGTAAATCACTAATGAAAACTTCTTTTTCACAACAGGTAAAAAACGAACTGTTGCAAATTGAATATGAAAATGCTTGCTGTCAGAAGGCTTTGCTTTACGGAATGTGTCTGTTTGGCAAAAGTTTTTCATCAATGGGTATCAGCCTGCAAACAGAGAATGAAGGCATTGCAAAGCTTTATAAAAAGCTGATTAGGCTTTACTGCAACATTCGCTGCGATATTAAGGTTTCACCGAAAGGCAGAAGCTATAGTATAAATATATCGGAAAAAAGTGACTGTGATAAAATTTTAGGATTATTCGGTCATAATCGCACAGGAAGTCTTAAAATAGACCACAATAATTTACAGTGCGACAACTGTATGCACGCTTTTCTTGCGGGCGTATTTTTGTCGTGCGGTACTGTTTCCGACCCTAAAAAAGACTATCATCTTGAATTTACAGTGCCGTATCTTAATTTATCAAAAAGCCTTGTTACTCTTTTAAGTGAGGCTGATTTGTCGCCAAAAACCTCTAATCGCAAGGGGTATAATATAGTATATTTTAAAGGCAGCGAAAGTATAGAAGACTGCCTTTATCTTATGGGTGCGTCATCATCAATGTTTGAAATGATGAACGTAGAAATTGTTAAGGATATTCGCAATAAGGCAAACAGGACAGCAAACTGCGAAACGGCAAATATCAGCCGTATTGTTAAGGCAAGCTCAAAGCATTTGCTTGCAATAGAGAAGATAAAAAAAGAAAAGGGTCTTGATTTTTTAAAGCCCGATTTAAAAGAAATTGCTGTTTTAAGATATGATAATCCCGATTCATCGCTTGCCGATTTGGCTGAAATGAGCGGTTTATCACGTTCCGGAGTTAATCACCGTTTGCAAAGGATTTTGGAGATTGCCGAGAATTTGAAATAAATAAAGGAATGTAACAGAATATGTTTACGCATTTGCACACACATACGGAATTTTCTCTGCTTGACGGCGCATGCCGAATCGAGCAGCTTGCCCGCTGTGCAAAGCGTCTTGGTATGCAGTCGCTTGCTATTACCGACCACGGTAATATGTATGGGGCTGTTGATTTTTATAAGGCTTGCAAAAAAGAGGGAATTAAGCCGATAATCGGCTGTGAGGTTTACGTTGCCCCGAGAACACGATTTGACAAGGAAAAGGTTCTTGACAAGGATTATAATCATCTTATTTTACTTTGTGAAAATGAAATCGGATATAAAAATCTGATTTATATGGTGTCAAAATCATTTACCGAGGGCTTCTATTTTAAACCGAGGATTGACCACGACCTGCTTGAAAAGCATCATCAGGGGTTAATTTGTCTTTCAGCCTGCCTTGCAGGTGAAATTCCGCAGCTGCTTATGCAAAGAGATTATGAGGCGGCAAAGCGTACCGCAATATGGTATCAGGACATTTTCGGTCAGGGTAATTATTATCTTGAACTTCAGAACCACGGACTTCCTGAGCAAAAAGGTGTCAACGAAGGAATAAAGCGTATTTCAAGGGAAACAGGCATACCTCTTGTTGCTACTAACGACGTGCATTATATTGAAAAGAACGACGCTAAAATTCAGCAGGTGCTTATCTGTATTGCAACAAACCACGTAATCGGTGACGATACGGGTCTTGAGTTTCACGCTAATGAATTTTATCTTAAAAGCGAAGATGAAATGCGTGAAATATTTTCCGATGTACCGGAAGCTGTTGATAATACGCAGATTATTGCTGACAGGTGCAATTACGATTTTGAATTTGGAAATACAAAGCTTCCTTATTATGAAACGCCTAACAAAATGAATCATTTTGAATATTTCAAAATGCTTTGCCTGGACGGAATGAAAAAGCGTTACGGCGACAATCCGCCAAAGGAATATTATGACCGACTTGACTACGAGCTTGATACAGTTGAAAAAATGGGATATACGGATTATTATCTGATAGTTGCCGATTTCGTTTCATTTGCAAAAAGCAAGGACATTCCCGTAGGCCCGGGCAGAGGTTCGGGAGCAGGCTCAATAGCTGCTTACTGTATGGGTATTACGGATATTGACCCTATGAAGTATAATCTCCTTTTTGAAAGGTTTTTAAATCCCGAACGTGTTTCAATGCCTGATTTTGATATAGATTTTTGCTATGAACGACGTGGAGAGGTTATTGATTATGTTACTCAAAAATACGGCAGCGACCACGTTGCGCAAATAGTTACATTCGGTACGCTGGCAACACGAGCCGCAATACGTGATGTCGGTCGTGCTATGGGTATGCCGTATTCAGCTGTTGACGCAGTGGCAAAGCTTGTTCCGAACGATTTTCATATTACTATCGAAGAGGCTGTTGAACGCTCTAAGGAACTTTCAACTCTTATGGCGGAAAATCCGCAGGTAAACGAGCTTATAGAAACAGCAAAAAAAGTCGAGGGTATGCCACGTAATACGTCAACTCACGCAGCAGGTGTTGTTATTACTCATAATCCCGTTTCGTCGTATGTGCCGCTTGCTACAAATGACGGAGTTCCTGTTACACAGTATATTATGACGACTCTTGAGGAACTCGGTCTGCTTAAAATGGATTTTTTGGGACTTCGTACTCTGACTGTTATTGACGATGCTTCAAAGGCGGCGGGAATTGACATTAACTCTATATCTATTGAAGATGAAAATGTGTACAGGCTTTTTGCAAAGGGACAGACAGAGGGTGTTTTTCAGTTTGAATCCTCGGGAATGAAGCAGATGCTCATTAACCTGAAGCCTAAAGCGCTTGAGGATTTGATAGCCGCTACGTCACTGTATCGCCCGGGGCCTGCCAAGCAGATTGATACTTTTGTTGAAAATTCACACAATCCGCAAAATGTAAAATATATTACCGAAAAATTAAAGCCTATACTTGAAAATACTTACGGCTGTATGGTTTATCAGGAACAGGTTATGCAGATATTCCGTGAGCTTGCCGGATATTCCTATGGCCGTGCCGATATTGTACGCCGTGCAATGAGCAAAAAGAAAGTTGCCGTTATGGAACAGGAAAGAGGCAATTTTATTGAAGGATGTGCTAAAAACGGAATCGACTCAAAATCTGCCAATATGATTTTTGAACAGATGTCCGATTTCGCAAAATATGCTTTTAATAAATCTCATGCGGCTTGCTATGCTCTTGTTGCGTACCGTACAGCCTATCTTAAATATTATTATCCGGCAGAATTTATGGCGGCGCTTATGACCTCGGTTCTTGACCAGTCAAATAAAATAGCAAGATATTGCGCAGAGTGCAAGCGTATAGGACTCAGACTCGGCCCTCCCGATATAAACACCTCAATGAAAGGCTTTACAGCAAATGGTAAGGTTATAAATTACGGATTGCTCGGAATTAAAAATGTCGGAAGCGAGTTTATAGACGAGGTTATTGCCGAACGTAAAAACGGCGCATATACCGATTTACTTGATTTTTGTAAACGACTGCAGGGCGGTCATTTTAACAGACGTGCTGTTGAAAGCCTTATTCGGTGCGGCGCTATGGATTCGTTCGGCGCAAACAGACGGCAAATGCTTCAGGCTCTGCCTGCTCTTGTCAGCAATTTGGAGGATTATCGACGTAATACGCAGTATGGTCAGGTTGGATTTTTCGATTTGGGCAAGGGCGACGGAATGTCGTTTGATTTTGATATTCCCGACGTTTCGGAATTTCCGAAGACGGAGCTTCTGAAAATGGAAAAGGAAATGACAGGCCTTTATCTGTCGGGTCATCCTATGGATAAGTATGACGATATTTGCCGCAGTTTAAAATATCAGACGACTCTTGAACTGCTTGAAAACGGCAGGGAAAGCTTACCTAAATATAAGGATAAAAGTATGGTACACGTTTGTGGCATCGTAACTCATACTACTCTTAAACAAACTCGAAACGGTTCAACAATGGCGTTCGTTACTTTGGAGGATTTGTACGGCTCTATAGAGATTATAGTATTTCCGAAAACGCTTGAAAAAAGTTCAAACCTTCTTTATGACGGCAGTATAATCAGCGTATTCGGCAATCTTTCTGTTGAAGAGGAAAAGGACGCTAAGGTGCTTGCGGGAGAAATAACAATGCCACCGACTCGTGAGCAAGTGAAAAATCAGCCCGTAAAGCCTGAAAAAGCAGAGAAAAAGAAAAGAAAACCCGGCCTTTTCCTTCGCTTTAATAATAAAGAAGATGAAAAAATTGCTCTTGCAAAAAGAGTAACAAGAATATTCGAAGGAACAATTCCGCTTTATTTTTACTATATTGATAGTGGTAAGTATGAACTTCAGCCAAGTACGGAATTTGTTGAGGTGAATAAAACCGAGCTTGCGGAACTTCGCCGTATTTTGGGCGATGAAAATGTTGTATTCAAGCAATAAACTAAACAAACACATCAAAATAAGTTCTTTTTCTTCAGATTTTAAATACAATACTTGACAATTTTTGTCATAGAGTATAAAATGGTGTCTGTAAATTTTGCAACTACAGTCGTATTTTACGTTAAAGTGAACACAGTCAAATATAAGCGTAAGCTTTAATGGCTGAAAGCCGTGCGGATTAAGGCTTAATACGGACTTGTTGTTGAATGAATGGGCTTTGCCCTGTTTATTGAACATTTTAGTTTGGAGGATTTTGTTATGAAAACGATTGCGGTATTAACAAGCGGCGGAGATGCACCCGGAATGAATGCTGCCGTTCGTGCAGTTGTACGTACTGCGTGCGAAAACGGTATGAAAGTGTACGGAGTAATCAGGGGTTATAACGGCCTTATCAATGGCGATTTTGTTGAAATGGATTTGCGTTCCGTTTCAGATATAATCAACCGAGGCGGTACAATTCTTTACTCAGCACGTTCTGCTGAATTTGCAACTGAGGAAGGTATGCAAAAAGCTATTGACCAGTGTCACAAATGGGGCATTGAGGGCGTTGTTGTTATCGGCGGCGACGGCTCTTTCAGAGGTGCAAGAGATTTGTCGGAAAGAGGTATTCCGTGCGTAGGTGTGCCCGGTACTATTGATAATGATATTGCTTGCTGTGATTATACAATCGGATATGATACCTGCCTTAATACTATTATGGATATGGTTGACCGTATTCGTGATACTTCCGAATCTCACGACAGATGTTCGATTGTTGAAGTTATGGGCAGAAGAGCGGGTTATCTTGCTCTTAACGCAGGAATTGCCTGTGGTGCAACTTCTATTCTTATACCTGAGGTGCCTTTTGATATTGAAAAGCACGTTATCGAACGTATGAAAAAGACTCAAAAGACAGATAAAAAGCATTTTATTATTATTGTTGCAGAGGGCTGTGGAATCGACCTTGAAAAGCTCACGAAAGAAATTCAGGAGAAAACCGGCGTCGAATCACGTTACACCATTCTCGGTCACGTACAAAGGGGCGGTTATGCTACCGTTAAGGACAGAGTTATGGCAACAAGAATGGGCAACTATGCAGTTAAACTTTTGATGAATAATATCGGCAACCGTGTCGTAGCCGCTCAAAAGGAAGAAGTAGTTGATTACGATATTTTTGAGGCGCTCAATATGACTAAGAGTATTGATATGGATTTGTATAATGTCGCTCATGAGGTTTCAATTTAATCGTAGCTATCAAACCCTATAGTAAATATAAACAATATACATAATAATATAGAACCTAAAACTCCGCTTACTTGCACGTAAACGGAGTTTTTTTAGTTAACAAATAGGTTGTCAATAAAAGTCTCATAACTGATAAAAGAAGACTTATAAAAAGCCAAAATTATTGACTTTAATTCTTATTATGATATATTAACAAAAAAGAGAATTTAGTTATAAATGAAGTTTTTAATGTAAGTTTTTGCTATTTAATTTCACATTCAGATGGCTTGCCTGTTGTTGATATCAACATCAAGGGATAGCAATCACTCCGGTGGAATTAAACAACAGAAAATACATTTTACCAAGGAAGGTGAAAAACAATGAACATTATAGATTATAGATTTTCTAAAGAAACAAATGCTTTAATAAAAAATTTGATAGGTAAAACATTGGAGGTTGTTGCTTTTGACAGTCTTCCAAATGCAGCAACAACAGCATACGGAATGGTTAGCATTGTAGTTGATGGTTGTCGTTATTGCTTTTCTGATTTTTTGGAATCAATCGAATATATTAACCGTACCGAAGATGTGGCAATATTTAAATTTGAAAAAATAAGCGATTCTGATTTTGCTTCTTTTCTTGAAGAACGAATACCAATTGTAAATAC
>JAJBVC010000168.1 GCA_020860025.1 Clostridiales bacterium
GTTTTAAAGAATCGTTATAAAATCGAGTCTCCTCATTGTCTCTTATAGAACTATAACACTGTTCGAGTAATTCATTTTTTTCGGATTTCAGAAATTTTGTTATGTTTACAATAACTTCATCATTTTTATTAATCTTTTTTTTACCAGCCATAATTTATTATCTCCCTAAGCTCAAAAGTATAATATTTATTCATTTTGATTGTAACAATAAGGTTGATACTGTCAACATAAAATGCAAAAATGTACAAAAAAACGACAAAAAAAGACATAATTTCCCTAAATTATGTCTTGACAAATGAATTTTATTTGTTCTAATCTATATGATTTACATACCCCAAACATCGTGCAATCACTGTTTGGGGTATTTTTATATATAAAAATCAACACAGAAAGGAGGTGTATCAATGTCAGACAATTGGGTAGTACAAAACCTTGAAAATGCCCTTGATACTTGGAATAACAAGTTAAATGAAATCTGGACTTTACTAACACAGTCCCCTCAAGATTTCAAAGGCGGAAGCATTTGGACGGTAATTGTCAATATTAATGGTGCTTTGCAGGCTATCGGTCTTGCTCTGCTTGTGCTGTTCTTTGTTGTAGGAATGGTTAAAACCTGCGGTTCCTTCGCAGAGGTTAAAAAGCCCGAACACGCATTAAAGCTCTTTGTCCGTTTTGCTATTGCAAAAGGTATGGTAACTTATGGTATGGAGTTAATGCTTGCAATATTCAATATCATTCAGGGTGTAATATCAACCATTATGACAACATCGGGCTTGTCTGGTGCTACTACAACAACCTTACCAAGTGAAATGGTAACGGCGATTGAGGATTGCAGTTTTCTTGAAAGCATACCGCTGTGGGCAGTAACGCTTATCGGTGGTCTTTTAATAACTGTATTATCTTTTATCCTTATCCTTACCGTTTACGGCAGGTTCTTTAAGTTGTATATGTACACAGCATTAGCACCTATCCCGCTTTCCACCTTTGCCGGAGAGCCGACACAGAATATCGGCAAATCATTTCTTAAATCATACTGCGGCGTATTGCTTGAAGGCGCAGTAATTATTCTTGCTTGCGTTATCTTCTCGTTATTTGCGTCAAGTCCGCCTGTTGTAGACGCAAACGCAGCAGCTGTAACAATGGTTTGGAAATATATCGGCGAACTTGCCTTTAATATGCTTGTTCTTGTCGGTACAGTAAAGATGTCAGACAGAATTATTCACGAAATGATGGGGTTGTAAAATTGAACTTGATATTGTTTAATTATCGTGGTATAATAACGATAACAACGATAGCAACGATTTTAAAGGAGAATTTATGAAATTTAAAGAGAGTAATACTGTTGAATTAAAGGAAATAATCAACAACGATTTTAAAAAAGAGATTATTGCTTTTGCAAATACTGACGGTGGAGAAATATATGTCGGTATTAACAAATATGGAGAAATCGTAGGTATTAATGATACTGATACAGAAATGCAAAAAATCGGCAATATGATTCGCAATGGTATTAAACCAGATTTAACAAACTATACAACTATTGAAGAAATCAGTATTGACGGTAAAAGTATTATCAAGGTAACTGTCTTAACCGGACAAAAAAGGCCATATCATCTTTCTGATAAAGGTCTAAAACCGAGCGGTGTATTTGTTCGTCATGGCGTTTCATCTGTACCAGCAACTGAAGATGCTATTAGGACGATGCTTAAGGAAACGGATGGTACAACCTTTGACAAGTCTAGATGTATTAATCAAGAATTATCTTTTGATTATGCAAAAAAGTATTTTGACAAAGAAAAACTTTCTTTTAAAGAAAACAATATGCGAACATTAGGGTTGATTGATAGTGATGGTTATTATACTAATGCAGCTATGTTATTATCCGACCAATGTGAACATAGTATCCGATGTGCTATATATGCTGATACAACAAAATTAACATTTAAAGCCAGAAAAGAGTTTAACGGCTCCATTCTTAAGCAACTTGATGAAGCATATGAATATGTTAATTTGAGTAATAACCAAAACTCAACCTTTGAAGGTTTGTTGCGAGTAGAACATCCGGATTATCCGGAAGATGCCATTAGAGAGGCACTTTTAAATGCAGTTGTTCATAGAGATTATGATTACTCCGGAAGCATACTAATTAACATTTTTACTGATAGAATTGAATTTGTTTCTATTGGTGGGCTTGTTAAAGGAATCACACTTAAAGATATTATGGCAGGTGTTTCGCAACCAAGAAATACTGTTATTGCAGCAATATTCTATAGATTGCATTTAATTGAAAGTTATGGAACAGGTATACAAAGAATACTTGAAAACTATTCTAATCAACCATTACAACCGATGTTTAATCCTGCTCCTTCATCCTTCGTTGTAGTTTTACCGAAGCTTTCGAACAATAACAAAGAACTAAGTGATGAAGAAAAAATACTTGAGCATATTAAAACACACGGAAGTATTTCAAGACAAGAAGCAGAAGTGATTATAAATAACACAAAATATCCAACGCTTAATAGACTAAATGCAATGATAAAAGATAATCAAATCGTTAAAAAAGGTTCAGCGAGAAACACTCGTTATGAATTAAAATCCACGAAATAATCGTTGTTATCGTTGAATTGTCAACGATTCTACAACGATAATACACAATAACCCCATCAAATCGTTATTTTTCCATCAGAAGAATAACGATTTATTTTTTATTAGGAGGTAAAAATGAGAGTACAAATCAATAACGAGTTTCGTGATTACAGCGAAGCTCTATTCTTTGGGCTGAATATGCGTCAGCTCATTTTTTCTGCCCTCGCCTGCGGTGCAGCAGTCGGCTCATATTTTCTTTTGAAAGAGCGCTTCAGCCTTGAAACGCTTTCTTGGCTGTGTATTCTGATTGCTTCGCCTTTTGCGGCACTGGGTTTTGTAAAATACAACGGAATGAATGCAGAGCAGATTGTATGGGCGTGGATTGAATGCGATATTCTTATGCCCTACGAACTGAAATTCCGTAGTGAAAACGCCTTTGAAAAGCTCGGCAAACCCGAAGAAGAAAAAGGCAAAAAGAGAAAAAAGAAGAAGGAGGCAGATGATGTCACTATTTAAGAAGCTTTTTAAAAAGGATAAGGAACGCTTTAAGATTCCGAAATCTGTACAGCAGGCTATCCCTATTGAAACCGCATATACTGACGGCGTGTTTCAGGTTGGTAAAAAGAGATATTCAAAGACTTACAGATTCACAGATATTAACTACTCTGTTGCAAGCGACGAGGACAAGAGAGATATGTTCCTTGATTACTCAGCGTTTCTCAATTCCTTTGATGATGAAGCAACAACAAAGATTACCATTAATAATAGAGTAATCAACAAAACCGACCTTGAGAGAGGTTTGCTTATTCCTTATCGTCAGGACAATCTTGACGGCTATCGCAGGGAGTATAACGAAATGCTTATGGATAAGGCGGCAAGCGCCGACTCTATCGTTCAGGAAAAGTATATTACCGTAACCGTTGAGAAAAACGATATTGAGGAAGCAAAAGCATACTTCTCCAGAATTGAAACAGACTTTACGGCAAGGCTCAAAAAACTTGATAGCAAGCTCATTGATTTGAGTGCAAACGACAGGCTTCATATTCTTCACGACTTTTACAGGAACGGAGAGGATGAAGCCTTTGATTTTGACCTGAAGCAGACGGACAGAAAGGGACACGCTTTCAAAGACAGTATTTGTCCTGATTCCTTTGAGTTCAAAAGGGACTATTTCCGTATGGGAGATAAATATGGAAGGGTTATCTTCCTTCGTGATTATGCTTCGGGTATTTCCGATAAGTTTGTTTCAAAGCTCACTTCCCTTAACCGTAACCTTATGCTTTCCATTGACATTTCGCCTGTGCCTGCACACGAAGCAGTAAAGAATGTTGAAAAAACCTTGCTCGGCGTAAACACGGAAATCACAAATTGGAAGCGTAAGCAGACCTCTAACGGCAACTACGGCGCAGACGTTCCGTATGATATGGCGGCACGAAAGGAAAAAGTTGAGGACTTGCTCAATGACATCAATGACCGTGACCAGCGTATGTTTATGTGCGTTCTAACTATGGTTATTACTGCCGACTCAATGGAACAATTAAACATTGATACAAAGCAGGTTATGATGACCGCACAGAGCGAAAACTGTCAGATGGGCAAACTTACCTTTCAGCAGTATGAGGGACTTCGCACGGTTCTTCCTATCGGTGCTTGTGAGATTGAGTGCAAGAGAACCTTAACGAGCGAATCCCTTGCAGTTTTAATGCCATTCAGAGTGCAGGATATTCGCCATAACAACGGCATTTACTACGGCATCAATCCTATCAGCAAAAACCTTATCCTTATCAGCCGAGGGGAACTTCTTAACGGTAATAGCTTTATCCTCGGTGTCCCCGGCGGCGGTAAGTCATTTGCAGCAAAGGGAGAAATAACAGAAGAAATGCTGTTAGATGAAAATGCTGATATTATTATCATTGATCCTGAAAGAGAGTATTCGCCGCTTGTAAGGGCTATGAACGGAGAGGTTATTCCTATCTCTGCAACATCGCCTTATCATATCAACGCTCTTGATATTAACAAGGACTACGATGAAAGTGCTAACCCGATTACGCTTAAATCACAGTTCATTATGTCCCTTTGTCAGCAGATTATGGGTAACCTTGACACCAATCCGAAGCACCAGTCAATTATTGATAGCTGTGCAAGAAAGATTTACAGAGAATATATCAATAACGGCTACAAGGGCACTCCACCTACTCTTGTTGATTTCAGAAACGAGTTAATCAAGAGAACGGAACCCGAAGCAAAGGATTTGGCACTTGCTCTTGAACTGTTTACGGAAGGCTCGCTCAACACCTTTGCTCAGAACACCAATGTTGATACGGATAACCGTCTTATCTGCTATGATATTCTTGACCTCGGTAAGCAACTTATGCCTATCGGTATGCTTGTCATTCTTGACAGTATTCTCAACAGAATTACCGCAAACAGAGCAAAGGGCAAGAAAACCTATATCTTCATTGATGAGATTTATCTTCTCTTTGAATATGAGTATAGCGCTAACTTCCTTTTCACCCTTTGGAAGCGTGTTCGTAAGTACGGTGCGTATGCAACAGGTATCACACAGAATGTGGAGGACCTGTTGCAGAGCCATACGGCGAGGTCAATGCTTGCAAACTCCGAGCTTATCGTTATGCTGAATCAGGCGTCAACGGACAGAGTGGAGCTTGCAAAGCTGCTTAACATTTCTGAGGAAGAAATGAAGTATATTACCAATGTTGATGCTGGACACGGACTGCTTAAAATCGGTAGTTCACTTGTTCCGTTTGAGAACAAGTTCCCGCACAACTCACTTTACAAATTGATGTCAACAAAACCAGGAGAGGCGTAAAGCCTCTTTTGGTTTACGGAGGTAAACAAAATGAGAAATGCAATAAGAATAATTGCTATTATTCTGCTTGCTTGTATCGCTTTATACTGCGGTTATGAGATATACACAGAAAGCAAAGAGGATAATGCGCAGATTACAGAATTTGAGGAGATTGCTGAAACCGTCAAGACAAACGGTAATGAGGTCGATGAGGACAAATACAAAGACCTCTATGAGCAGAATCATGATTTTGTCGGTTGGATACGCATTGATGATACTCCTATTGATTATCCTGTTATGCAAAGCAGGAAGAATCCTGAGTTTTATCTCAAGCATAATTTCAACAAGGAATATTCCCGTTTCGGCGTTCCCTTTGTTCAGGCAAACTGTAATATTGAAACTGATGACAATATCATCATTTACGGGCATAATATGAAGAACAAGACGATGTTCAATGCTCTAACGCAGTATTCAGACAGAGAATTCTATGACAATCACAAACTGATTCACTTTGACACCTTAAATGATAGCAATCTCTATGAAGTAATTGCCGTATTCAAAACAAGAGTCTATTCCGATAACGGCTTCCGTTATTATGATTTCACAAAGGCAAACACGGAAGAAGAATTTAACGCCTACATTGAAAAATGTAAGGCGTTCTCTTTTTACGAAACAGGCTTAACGGCTGAATACGGAGATAGACTTTTGACATTATCCACCTGTGAATATACGCAGAATAACGGAAGGTTTGTTGTTATTGCAAAACAGATTTGAGGTGAGGTAATTGTCAAAGGAATTTACCAAAAAGCAAAGGCGGTTGATTAGACAACTCATAACAAGAAATTGTGCGAATTATCACGATGATAACTGCATTGCTCTTGATGAAGGCGAAGGCTGTCCGTGTGTTCAGCTCATTAGCAATCACATGATGTGCAACTATTTCAGAAATGCGGTTTTGCCAAATAATGAAGCTCTTGAAAAAGAATTAACAGGAAGTAAAAGCAAGGAACGCTGCATTATGTGTAACAAGCCGTACTTGAGGACGGGCAGAAACCAAAGCTATTGTAAAGAATGTGCAAAAATCAGGCGTAATATGAAGAATGCACTATACAAATATGAGGAACGAAACAGATAGTAATGTCAGCATTTTTGAGCCGTTTTAGAGGGTAAGACAACAAACTATATTAACCCCTTAAAAACGGGCTCTGGAAACCCTCTATTTATGCGGGTTTCAGAGCCTTAAAATGCTGACATTTTGGAGGTGAATTATGGCTGATATTAAAGAGATTGCTAAGCAGACAATTAAGACAGTTGACCGTGCTAAAATTGCAACTGAAAAAATAAAGGATGTCGGCATAAAAACAAAAGAAAATGTTAAAAAGGTTACCGAAACCGATGAAAACAATCCCAATGAATATGCCACCAATAAATCTCAGGCTTCTACCGAAGCGGCTGTTGGTACTGCTGCCTATGTTGCCCATAAGGTTGGCAGAAAGGCTTATGAAAAGACAAAGCAGGATGTTAAGTATTATCATGACAAGTTGAAATACGGTGAACCTGTTTCCCAGAAAAGGACGCTTCAATTTGAATCTGAGGAAATTAAGGAAGCGGGAGAGCAAACAGCCAAAACAATAGAAAACATCAAAACCGTAAACTCTGCAACTCAAACGAGCAGTATAACTAATCCTATTAAGACTCATACCCGTAGTTTGAGAACGAAAAAAACGATAAAAACCGTTGAGGGCAACAAAAAGGTTATTCGTTCTGCTAATGACGGCAGAGTTTTAGCACAGGAAACAATGAAGCAATCTGCAAAGGCAGCAAAGAAAGCAGAAGCGATTACAAGAGAATCTGCAAAAGAAGCGGCAAAGCTCGCTAAAAAAGCAGCGGCATTTTTGAAGAAAATCGCTAAACTGACTATTGAAGCAGTTAAATCGCTTGTATCTGCCATTATTGCAGGCGGTTGGACAGCGGTTATTGTTATCATTGTTATCTGTATGATAGGTGCCGTTGCCTACTCTGTTTACGGTATTTTCTTTTCCAATGAGGATAGCGGAACTGGTATTACGATTCAATCTGCTGTTATCGAGCTCAACGAGGAGTTTTGGGCTGAAACAGAAAAAGAAAAGGCTAAATACACCTATGACACATTAGATATGTCAGGGTATCAAGCCGATTGGAAAGAAGTTCTTGCCATCTATTCTGTTAAAGTGAATACCGACCCAGATAATCCCCTTGAGGTTGCAACGATAGATGAGAGCAAGAAGAATATGCTTCGTGACATCTTTTGGGATATGAACTCAATATCGTCAAGAACGGAAACAGAAGAAAGCACCACCGTTGTTGAAACAACAGACGAGCAAGGAAATGTTGTTCAGGAAGAACAACCTGTTACCAAAGTTACGCTATACCTAACCATTAACGGTAAATCTGCCGATGAAATGGCTGAACAATACAACTTTTCTGATAAGCAAAAAGAATATCTTGCAGAGCTTTTATCTCCCAAGAACGATAAAATGTGGAACTCACTGATTTATGGTTTTGGAATAGGCAAGAATATTGATATTTCAACGCTCGATTTCAGTGGTGAAACAGCAATAGAAGCACAAAAGAAAGTCGTTGTTGTTGCAACAAATTCTGCTGAGTACGGTATTCCGGCAAGTAAGGGATATTGTCAGGCTTGGGTGGCGGATGTATATCAGGTTGCAGTTGGCAATCGAGGTCACGCAGCATCGGCAGTTGCTGCAGGCAGAATGTGGTCAGTATCAAAAGACTGGTCACAGATTCAGGTCGGCGCTGCTGTTTACGGATATTCAAGCAGCCAATACGGTCATGTTGGTATCTATATAGGCAACGGTATGGTTGCTCACAATATCGGCGGCGTTAAAATTGAAACACTTGAACACTGGGTTCAGTATTATAAAGGCGTATGTTGGGGTTGGGAGAACGGAAAGAATTTATCCGGGAATCCTATATACAACTGTGTCGGCGGACTAATCTAAATGAAGGACAGAGAGAGCTTTATGGCTCTCTCTGTCAATTTTTGTTTGAATAGTTTTCAATTACTGCCAAAATAAAAGAAAAAATCTTAGTGAATGTACAATACTACTCTATACGACTACATTTTTAAAAACTGCTTTGGTTCTTTCTTCAATCGCCGAAACATCCTTCTTTCGTTTGGGTACAACCTTTGGCTCAAAGCTGTCTTCTCTGTTATGAGTCGCATTACTTTTCATTCTGACTGAACTTGTCTTAATTTTCTTTACTGGTGTAACTGTTTCCGCGTTTCTCTGTTGCTATTGCTCCGTGGTCGTTACTTGAATAGCCAAAATGACTATTCATTTCACCCTGCAGCATTGCTTCAAACATCAGACCGAATATGGCCTTCAATACATTTTGCATATCCTTTATGTTTTTTGGTTAATACTGTTTGATAATTTGCTTTGCTAGATTCTCTCTGGGTGTGTTTTCTTTTTTCTTGTCATTTCGTTAATTCATTTTTTGTTCTTTCTTTCATTGTGACAGACTTTCAAACAAAAGCATAAGCGTGCAAGCTATTTTCATAACTTACACACTTTATTTTACAATATCAGCTTATGTTATTTAGATAATAAATCTTTCAAACTTAGTGATTAGTTAATAAGCATTTATTTTTTGTTTTCTTTTTGTTTTATTTGGCTACTATGTTTTTTGAAGAAATCAGTGCGTGGCGGAACAAATTTAAACTTGTGATTAATATCAACAAAAAAATCAATAGTTTCAAATATATAATCCCAATTCCGAATCCTATCATCTATATTAAGGTATTCACGAATCATCTCACAACCTGAAGGAGCAATGGGATGAAATAAGGTTGTAGCAACTCTAACGATATGAAAAGAATCTATAAGCAATTGTAAAATGTTGTTATAATCGTTATCCTTGCTTTTTGTTACCCAATACTTATTAGCTTCACGAAGATAATCATTTAATAATTCATATACTTTATTAAATGAAAAATTGGACATGAAATACTCATATTGCAATATCACATTATCAGATTTTTCCTTGACGGTTGTGCTAACTTTTCCTAACGGATATGTCCGAAAATTATACTTCTGAAGAGTATAAAAACAAGAACGGACTAATCGATTAAATATATTTGTTAATAAGTTTCCTTCGTGCAATACATCGTCAAATCCGCTTTCTCCTAATGCTGCTTTAGGTGAAAATTTTACACTGCGTTTTCCAAGATCCATATTCATAAAGTGAAGTCTTAGCTGTTCAGGAGTATAATAGTTTAATAATTCGTTAGCAGTCGGCGGCTTGTTTTTACCACTACTTGACGCTTTTGAATTTCCGTACAACAGATGGTGATTTGGTATTATTACTGGAATATTTAGATGCTTATCAATGGTGTGGAATAAGCCGATTTCTGCAATCCCATAAAAATAGATATTATCTTCTCCTATGAATTGATATATTTTGGAATCGTTGTTTTTCCACCAATCATTCCATTTAGTGTCTTTATGATTCTCTTTAAGATAGGTTTTCGTAAATGAAATAGGCGCCCAAAGCGATTCTGGCCATACCCAAAATGTTAGATTTTCAATATCTTCTTTTATGGGAATTGGAATTCCCCATTTTATATTTCCGGAAATTCTCAAAGGTACAACTGTCTTGCCAGTTCTATATCGAATTTTTAAATC
>JAJBVC010000005.1 GCA_020860025.1 Clostridiales bacterium
TTAGTTAACAATAACGGAAAAAAAATTAATTTTTTAATACCTGATGAAGGACTGATACTTATTCGAGATATTGTTGCAAGTATTGAATTCTATTCTGCAAGATATAGTAAGAATCAATTATCTAAACCGTTACATCATGTTACTTCAGAAACAGAGGTTAATGTTTTAGTTCTTCCTGTTTATGAAGCTATTCAAAAATGTATTGAGAAACACAGAATTTTTATGAATGACTATATTAAGAATTCTGGTAAGTCAACAAATGATTATTTAGGTGAATGGTTTCATGCAAGAACTTACCCAAAGTTTAGAACAGGTGAAAAAGGTCAACGGACTTTAATTGATGGTTCATTTAGACCACAATTACACATTGTTAGAGTTATATATTCTCACATAAATTACTTTAATTACATTAAAAATGTTGTATTTTTCTCGCCTATTGAAAACAAAACTGAAATATGTAAAGCTCTAACAAACTGGATTTATAAATATTTATTACTATACCAGAATAATTTCTACGATTGGATTGCAGAAACGAATTATAATTCTGACAACAATGTTTATGAAAGATTAATTAAACTAGTTAATGCACAAATGAATCATCCAGAACAAAACATAGATATTTCTCTTAAAAACAGGAGAAATTATCAATTATAATGTTTGAGGAACTGGTATCAATTCAAGATACCAGTTCCTAATATTTTATCCTGTAATTAAATTAAGGATTTCCTTTGCAAAGGTAATAACAATACCACCTGCAAGAGTGAGAAGTCCGTTTGCTCTCTGGGACGGGTCGTGAGATTTCAGCGATAAGCCGACCTGAACGATACCGAAGCCGAGGATGATAAGACCAATCGCACGGATAAGACCGAAAATAAAGGTGGATAAGTTATTTACTACCGCTAAAGGATCATCAGCAGCAAAGGCTGTGATGCTTGTGCAGCAAAGAGTGAATACAATCGCTGAAAAAATGGAAAAGAGAACCTTCGTCTTCCTTGACATCGGCTCTCTGCGTGTTTCAAGTCTTTCAGACTTATTGATTAACTTTTTCATTAAAGTTACCTCCGTTAAATGTTAAAAATAGTTTCAAGTTCTTCTTCTGTGAGAAGTTCAAGGTTGTTCTCGGCTTCGTCTGTATCAGGTAAATCATCAACAGATGTACCAAGAAAAGAAATGGTGGCGACATCTTTATCAACATCGCCGTGAATATATGGTGCTGCACCACCATCCTCCGTTAATGCAAAGTTCGGATGGTTTCGTATATTGTATTTAAGGTCAAGAATTGGTCGCTCGCCACGGATGAACAGAATGCAGTATTTGTTATCAAGCATACGAACCTCATCTGGCGTCATTAACTCTCTGCCCGTTATCTGATAATTTGTTGAGTAATTTCCGTTTCTGCCCATGCTCTTGCCATAGGTGTTTGTGTCAATCGTTTCCTTTCCGAGCAGTTCCGAAACATACTTGTGTGTTGATTGCTCATTACCGCCGAGATAAAGAAATTCATCACAGTTACCAACGATGCTTTCCCATTGCTTTTCAAAGAGTGCTTTAAGCTGTGCCATATTCTGAATAATTATGGATACAGACACACCTCTTGAACGCATTACGGACAATATCTTGTCAAAGTCATCGGGGAGCGATATGTTTGCAAACTCGTCCATACAGAAATGAACGGGCATCGGTAACGCTCCCTTGTAGATACTGTCAGCAGCATAGAAAAGCTGTTGAAAGAGTTGAGTATATAGGATAGAAATAAGGAAATTAAAACTTGTATCGTTATCGGGAATAACAGCGAATAATGCCACTTTTCTCTCACCGAGCGTTTGTAAGTCAAGCTCGTCGTAAGAGGTCATAGAAGCAAGGCTGTCAAGATTAAATTTTTCAAGCCTTGCCGCTAATGTTACCTGAATTGATTTAAGCGTTTTTGCCGAGCCTGAATGGTAAGAACGGTAATATTTAAGAGCAATATGATTTGGGTTGTCAGCTTCCAAATCATCAAAGAGCATATCAAGGGGGCTATCAAAATTACCCGCTTCTTCATCAATGTCAGCAGCTCTTAACATTTCCATTACCATAGCGAAGTTCTGTTCATCTTCGGGTGCTTCATAGACAAGGTAGAATATCAGTGCAAGTAAAAGCATTTGAGCAGCCGTATCCCAAAACGGGTCGTTACTCTGTGAGCCTTTTGGCGTGGTGCTTTTGAAAAGGTTTGTTACAAGCCTTTGCACATCGTTGTCACTCATCAGATACTTGAACGGATTGTAGCAATGGCTACGCTCCATGTTGATTAAGTCAACAACGATAACCTCATAGCCGTTAGACTTTAACATAGCGCCTGTGTCCCTGACGATTTCACCTTTTGGGTCTGTTACCACAAAGGAACAGTTACACTGCATAATATTCGGCTTTGCAAAGAAGAAGGTTTTACCTGCACCGGAGCCACCTGCAACAAGTGTGTTGAGGTTTCTCATATGAGCCTTTGCATTAAGTCCCATACATACCTCATTCGTGAGTATCTTGTTATTGGACTTTGGCTTTTGCTCATATTTCTTTCTTATGGTGTGTTTGTTACCCCACTTTGCCGAGCCGTGTTCCTCACCCTTACGGTAGTTTCTCATACTTGCAACAGCAACACCGATTGATAAATCATATATCATCAAAACAATGAGGACAGTTTTTAGGCTGTCCTCACATAATGATATATTCAGCGGATTTTCCATCGCTTCTGTTAAAGCAGAAAGCATATCGGGAAGTCCGCCGCTTGTATGCGGCGCTATTACCAAGCCGAGCCATATGACTGGCAGAATACCGATAAGAGCAAAGATATAAACGGATTTGCGATTGTTATCTCGCATCGTTGTCCCTTTCAATGACCTTAAACTTTTTTACGGGTGCTTTACCAACCTTTACAATGAGTTTGTTTACTGCTTCAATGCAATCCTCCATATCCTCGCCGTTTTTCAGTTCATCTTTGAGGCTGTCAAGACCACGCAAAAGCAGGCTGTGTTCCTCACCGTCAAGAGCAAGATGATAAAGCCTTACCATAATGACACCTCATTATCTTTCCATATCGTCATTGCTTCTGGCTTCTCTGTCCTTGTTAAGTTCAGAATAAACCTTTGAGCCGATTTCATTGACGGAATCTCTTGCCATTGTGAGTTTTTCACGGATACCGTTGTTGTCAAGGTCTGCCCACTCTTTCGGCGGGGAAGCAAGGTCAATGCCTTTCGTGTCGATACCGTACTTTCTGCAAAGCATATATGCGGCACATTTTGCAGGATAGAGTGCTTCATTTCTGTCATAGGAGTCGCTGTTATAGGCAATCTCTGCAAGAGAGAGTTCCTGTGCAACTGCCTGAAAGAGTTTTGTTGCATCGCCGACATTCTCTCTGACAAGAAGCATATTGCTTTCAGGTTCATAATATGCCGCAGCATTTTCAATCGGAATCTTGTCAGAGATTTCATAGTCAATCTGACTTGTTTCAAGCATTGCCGCAACAATTTTTGCCGGATCGTGATTTACAGTAGGAGTATTTCTTCTGCGAGCATTGGTCTGTGAAATATCAAAGACTCTTTTCACATTGTAGGAAATACCGACAGAACCGTTTTCACGGGAGTATTCCTTCGGTTCAAGAATCATAAGGCTCTTTGAACCACGCTTAACGGTAACGCCCGTTTCGCTCCAATCCTTATAGTCCTTAAGCTGTGTCGCTTCGGGGAGCTGCTGCATAATGAGAACCGTGTTTGCAACGGAGTATCTGTCAAGTCTTGCCTGAGTATCAAGATACTGCATAAAGCTTTCCGGACTCTGAAGAATGTTGTTGAAGCCTTCGTCAATCATTGAGTAGGCGGCATTACGCTCTTCTTCCTTTTTGAGAGCGTATTCCTCCTTTGTCATCTGCTGACGGGGTTCATTTGATTTGTTTCTGTTGAAGCCGTTACGCTTCGGATGGTAGTTAGCCATAATTTTTACCTCTCTTTTTTATCTTTAATTTTGATGTCGGGTTGCTTATGCTCAATAACCTTCGGCGTGGTTTTCTTCGGCTCATCAACCTCAATGTCAAGCGCTTTCTGCTGTTCCTTCTGCTTCTTAATCTGTACTCTGTAATGGTCAATCTTTTCCCGTACAGATTCTTTGGCAGCACCCTTATCAGAGAGCGTTCTTGGTTTCTGCGTATTCAACGAATTTTGCTCGGACAGAGGGCTTTTTTCTGTCTTTGCTAAGGAAGGGTTTTCTGTTTCGTTCTCCTCCCTTTGAATAGGCTTGCCGAGAGCCTGTTCGGTAATCAAGTCTGCCTTGCTCTTTTCAGGCTTATCCTTTTCCTTTGCTTTACGCTGGGAAAGCTCTTTCTCCGACTCATTAACGATAGTAGCCTTTTCATCATCGGTAAGATTAAGACCGAAGCGTTCAATAATTCTCTGAATTTTAGAACTGTCCTCGGCTCTTGCGATAATATCAACCTCGGCTGTTTTATCGGTAGAGGTTCTGTCACGAAGGACTGTATAAAGAACGCCGTATTTCTTTGCGTTACGGGTAAACTTTTCCAAGTCCTTTTGTGAGATGGAGAAAACTTTGAGTTCTTTACCTGATTTGAGCATTTTGGTAAGCCTTGTTTTACCTTTTGTTTTTGAGCTTTTCGGATTTTTGAGGGCGGCGATTAAAAGTCCTGCAATATCACGAGCCGCTTCGCCCGTAATCTTTGCAGCAACCTCAACGCCCTCAAGAGATAATCTCACAACCTGTTCGGCTGCATCACTTGAGCTGCTCATAAGACTTTTCCTCCTTTTGTTTTGGTGCTCTTTCATCATCTGTTCGGATTTGCTCAACTCGCTTTTCTAAATCTTGGGAACGTGCAGCGATATCCTCGCAGAGTGAAATCTCCTTTCGGAGTTCGCCGAGTCTTTGTGAAATATTAGAAATCTTATCCTTTATCTCTGAACGCTCAACCTCACTTATGCCTTTATGCCTTTCATTATTTCTCAGGTGTTTTCGTTCAGTAGTTAAGGCTTCCATTTCCTCTTCACAAGACTCTTTATACGAAACAAGCTGCTCGGTAGTTTCAATGTGATGCTTACCGAGCAGCCTTGCTTCTTGTGAATATTTTTCAACCTTTATTAAGTCCTTTCGCAAGAGATAATGAAGTTTATGCGGTGTTTGCCTTTCTTCCGGCTTGTCAAAGTATCCGAGCCGATAGCAGTAGTAAAGATAAAGGTTGTACAGACTGCCTTTTACTCTGCGAAAATCATACTGCGGATGATACGGTGGCGGTGTGTATCCCGTAAAGCCTTGCAGAAAGGTTCTGTTTCGTGCGTTCTCTTGTATACGCTCTTTAATTCTTCTGTTTGTGTATTCATCGCCAAGACGGTATAAACGGATTGGTCTTCCGTCCTCGTTGGGAGTAACTGTCCAATACTTTCGGTTTGGACTCAAGTTGTATCTATATCCCATTGAGCGTAAATGCTGTTGAAATTCGCCAAGCGTTTTGCTATGTGCAATAGCCTCGTCAACAGCTGCACGGGCGAGATTATATCTTGTCGGCATACCTGCTTTGTCTTTCATTGTCAGATGACGGGAATCAATATGCGTTTCAGGATTTTCAATAACTGATACGCCGTATTCCTTGCAAATATCGTCTGCAATATGGCGAAAACATTTCCATGCTTTCTCTTGATTTTGTAATCGCTTCCCGTCAACAAAAGAAATTGAATTGATTACAAAGTGATTGTGAAGGCAATGGGAATTTAGATGTGTAGTAACAACAACTTGAAATCTATCACCCCAAACTCTTGAAGCAAAGGCAATGCCCATTTGATGTGCAAGCTCAGGCGTAACCTCGTCAGGTTTGAAACTCATATATCCGTGATACGCTTGAACACCATCAACCTTATCATAGTTTCTTTTTACCTTGACAAAATCATTTCTTGCTGTCGTAGCATTACAGTTAATGCCCGTAACATAGAATTGCTTTTCGGTTTTTTCTTCGTCCTTTGCATAGGCGAGGACATCACCGAGAGCCTGCAATTCTTCTTCGGAATAGTTTGGGTTTTCGGTTTTGATTTTGTTGGTTGCATAATCAATAACATGATCGAGTCGGGTTTTAACTTCCCACAGTCTTGTTACTGCCATCCTTGTTCACTCTTTCAGGGTTGATATATACTTCTGTCATATCTGAAATTAATGTTTGAATACTGTTATTTAGAGATATGAGTGTTGGTGTATCAATAAAGTTTAGAGAGTTTGCCTTTGCAAGAAGTTGACCGACATTAGCACCGAGTTTAGCAAGTTGATGAACACACTCATTAAAGCCATCAGGTTTAGACTTTGGCTCATAACCGTGAATGAGCATACGCACAAGCGCCGCTTCCGAAATACAAGCTGCCTTTGCTTTTTTCTTTAACTCTGCATCATCTTCGGCAGTAAAACGAAAATGCTTGCTGATAAATTTATTCTTCATCTTCGTTCACCAGCTTTTCAATGCAGTACCAAGCAAAGAATTCAATATCACTTGGCGGACATTCTTTAAGCATAAAATCTTTTTCCGAGTATTCCGTTCCGTTAATGACAACGGGGAGGTCGGAGATTTCATCATAGAGAAATGCCCAAGCAAGTACCTCGTCAGAATAAACACCGTCATCAAAATTTTCATAAGTGTATCTGATGTGATTTGCAATTAGCAGAGAGAAAATTTCAAATGAATACCTCTCGACCATTGCATCAGCAATGACACCTAAAATTTTGAAATGGTTTTCTGATTCAACATCAAGCACCGATGAAAAGTTCACAAGCATTTCCATAAGCGGAATATGCTCCGTAGTTTTCACATCAGGTTTGCTGACAATCTTGACTTTGATTTCCATTGTTACACACCTCCTCTCGTCTTAATTGTTCTTCGGTATCACGGTTAATCTGAACAAGGCACATTGTCATAATGCCTGACGCACCGCCGAGAATAAAGCCGACTAAAAATATTAAAAGTTTCATAGTGGTATTGTCCTTTCTTTCAAGAGGTTTTAGGGGAGATTTCCCCTAACGACTTACTGTTTGAAGGCTTTTTGGCTACAAACAGTCTGCTCGTTAAGACAACGCAACGCATTTATGCGTTTCTTCGCATTATCGGGAAATCTCCTGATTTGTACTCCTGAATTTTTGTGTTAATGGTAATGAATAGTCCCTCAGATAAAGTAAAAAAGCGTTGACATCTTTTCCAACAGGAGGGGGATTGTCAATCACTTTTATATCTTTGGGTATTAAGGTTTGGATGGTTTTAGCAGCAAGTCTGCCTGTCCTATCATTATCAAAATGAAGGTAGATTGTATCCGTTTTAGGATGCTCCTTCAGGTATTTAACGAGGGTGATTGGTAGCTTGCTTTGGGTAATATCTTTCTTTGGTTGGTACACTCCGGAAAGAGAAATGAGGTTGTAGTCTTGCCAGTTACTACCCTTAATTTTGAGTAAGGTTGCATAGGATAACAGGTCTATCGCACACTCAAAGAGGTGGATTTTATTACCCTGTTCGTTACCTATTAAGCGGAAGGAATACTCCTTATTACTACCCGAGCAATCACCCATAATACGCTCTGAGTTGCTTGCTCTGAACCCTGCATAGCGGGGTATATGATACTCATCATACCCAACGAAAACAGAATTGTGATAGGGTAGGCTTTCATAGATAAGTCCTTTATCAAAGCAGTAGTCAACCACCTCTGAGTCTATTCCTCTGTTATACATAAGGTAGTGAGGAACAGTATCAGGGTAGTCCGTAAGGTCGGGTAAAAGAAGTTTTTTAGGTTTCTTTTTCGGTTCGGTCTTTACCCAAACGGGTGTGCGCTCGGCAACACTACCGAGTATTTTTTCTACCGCTTCGGGTAAGGATAACTCCCTCACTTTGACTAAATAATCAAGTGCTGACCTCCCGCCGATGCCCGCCGACCAGCGATACCACATACCGTTTGAAATCTTAACGCTGTCGTGTTCACGGGTGGAGTAAACACCCGTTGATACCCTGACAAGATTATCAGGCTCATAGTTTTGAAGGTAGGTTAGAAGGTCAAGGTGCTTCGCTTCGTTTAGCTTTTCAGGGGATATATAGCCCATTATCTGCTATCCCTTTCTTCCTGTTTCTTGAAGTAATCAATTTGATTTTCAATCGCAAGGTTCACGCTATCACGAAGCGTATCATGCACCGAACCGTCATAATCAAGCCACTCATTATACAGATAATCGAGGGCGTTTTTGGTTTTGAGTATTGCCACACTCTGCTTATCATTGAAAGCACCGTCAATCTCAAACATACTGAGTATTTCCTCTTTGTATACGATTTCATACGCCGCATTTACAATTTCATTAGGCGTTTTTGTTTTGATGTCAGCAATAAATTTATCAAACTCACGCTGAACTTTTTCATATGCTCTGTCCTCAAGCGATTTTCTTTTAGCCATTTTTATCACCTACCTTTCGAGTTATGAATTTTGTTGTTTTTAATCTCATAATAATCCTCCTTGAAATAAAAAAGCCGACGGATTCTCGGAAAAACCATCGGCATAGTATTACTATTAACTTTTTGTTGTTTATGAATTAATCAATATCATCAATAAGTCCCTTCTTCAATCCGTTCCGTCCGTCCGAATCAAATTCAGCAACTACACACTCTTTTGGTATGAAGTCTGGATATCCATTATTAATTACGATTAACTGAATTTTGTCTTTTTCTGATTCTGCGATGTCATACATTGTTCTCATAATTGAATTGAAAATCTCTTCGTCTTTAAATTCAAAATCTGCATCTTTATTGTCAGCACCAAGGTTTTTTCTTGGAGAGTCAATCATTAATAATCCTGGATGATAAAAAGGTTCATTAATTCCCAACAGCATAATGGTTATATAATATGCCATAGTGATTATTGTAACCCCGCCTGAACTACCTATTTCATTATATTTTCTACCACGAACATATGGAAGATAATCTTTATCATCAATATAAGAAGCACTTAATTTGGGATATTTAAATCGGGTCAAAATATCTGTAAACAATTGATTCATCGATTTAAATAAATCATCCTTATTTGTTGATGAGTCAGCATATGCCTTTAAATTGTTTTTTAATATTAAAAGAGATTCTTTTTTGTCTGAAATAACTTTCTTCTGCCGTTCAATCTCTTCAAACATCTTCAAATTCTCTTCGGCCCTTTGTATTAAGTTATATTTTAGACCAATCTCATAGTTTAATTGCTCTATTCTTTCAACATTTGGATTTACATAACTGTTGGTTAAATGATTAAGCAAAAACTCCTTTTCTTCAAGTAATTTAGTTTTTTCAACTATCATTTTGTTAATATTGTCTAATCGATTATTTTCACTGGAAATATGTTTGACTAATTCATTTTTCTTTCTGGTCAACTTCTTGATTTCTCGATCCAAAGCAATCAAGTCTTCAGAATTATCACTTTTTTCTTGACCGCATAAACAACAAACACTTATGTCATTATTCTTTTCAATTGGTTTTAGACAATTAGGACAAACAACGAACTCGTATTCATTAAATGCAATATATCCCTGAATGGCTAAACGGTTTTTGTCAATTTCACCATTGTATTGACTTATAAGCATTGTAAGTTTATGAACGTATTGAGATTGCTCAATATGTTGAGTGTGAAGTTCTTGTATCTCGTTCCTTAAAATGTTTATATCTTTTTTTAATAATAGCGATTCATCAGTCTCTACAAAAATACCATTTTTTAATGAGTTTATTTCATTTTTAGCAACCGATATTTCTGTTTGTAACTTTTTTGTGTATTGATAACACTCACTTATATCTTTAATGTCTAAGTCTCTAACAAAATCTTGAATACCAGATAGCTTTATTTCATGTTGTTCTAATTCCTTCTTTCGTTCTTCAATAGTCTTTTTTGTATCTTCTAAACCTTCATTAAAGATATTAAATAATATTTCAAATACAGCTTTT